>JAHHHZ010000022.1 GCA_019359095.1 Pleurocapsa minor HA4230-MV1
TTTGGTGACAACTGATTGAGTTTTTCTAGTTCGTTTAACTTAGGTTCTTGGTTCATCTTACCGTTACATTACCCAGTTTTCTTAACGAGTGCAACCTTATCTCTCTTTTTAATACCTGAATCCTTACGATTTTGCTGATGCTGTATCAGTCTTTTCTGACGAATTAGCAATCACTATTTTTGATGATCGCTTTGAGGAAGAAAGATTTATTACCATTGGAATAGATCTTTTTAATAGGATTTTAGTTGTGGTTTACACTATGCGAGATGATGAAATTCGTCTAGTTTCTGCCCGTAAAGCCAGTAAAAACGAGCGATTACAATATGAGGAAGGATAAAAGATGAACTCTGAATATGATTTTAGCCAAGGTTCGCGGGGCGCTGTTGAACCAATTCCACCAGGCAAAAGCCGTATTACAATTCGCCTAGATGATGATGTTTTGGCTTGGTTTCGGGCGGAAGTCCACGAAAAAGGCGGTGGCAGTTACCAAGCATTAATGAACGAGGCACTGCGACAACATATCCAACAAAAACGTGAACCGTTAGAAGATACATTACGGCGAGTTTTGCGAGAAGAACTAAAGCAAGTAGAAAAATAGTTAAAAGGGTCTAGCATTGCTAAACCCTTGGATGAAATATTTGATTTGAGATTATATTTTTAAACTTTTGCTTCTTCTTTCACCAACTTATCCCAACCCAATTCCTTCAAATTATTATTTCTCCGCATCGGACGAGTTGCCAACTCTAAAATATCCCGTGCATTAGTAAAGCCGTGAATTTGAGCAAAGGTAAATTCAACTGACCACTTGGTATTAATTCCTCTGGCTTCTAGTGGGTTAGCATGTGCCATCCCCGTAATTACTAAGTCGGGTTTGAGGTCATAAATGCGCTGAATTTGGTTATAGTTATCAGGCTTTTCGACGATGGTGGGTAAAGGAACACCCATATCATTACAGGTTTTTTCTAGTAATTCTAGTTCTGCTTTTTGATAACGTTTATCCATGTAAGGAATACCAATTTCAGAACAGGTCATCCCACAACGGATCAAGAAACGCGCCAAAGAAACTTCTAAAAGATTATCCCCCATAAAGAAGACAGACTTACCACGAATTAGCTGGATGTAGTCTTCTAGACCTTCCCAAATCTTAGCTTCTCTTTCTTCTAGTCCTTGAGGTTCAATATTTAATACCGAGCAGATCTTTTCAATCCAGGCTCTTGTACCATCTGGGCCAATAGGGAAAGGTGCGCCGATTAGCTTAGTTTTACGACGACGCATGAGGGTAGTAGCAGTGCGACTAAGGAAAGGATTAACTCCTGATACATAGTAACCTTCCTCAATTACAGGTAGTTCTGTAAAGCGTTTGGAGGGTAGCCAACCTGATACCTTAACTCCTTGTTTTTTGAGTTCTAAGGTAAGATTCGTCACTACAGGATCGGGTAATGAACCAAATAATACTAGAGGCTGGTGGTCTTTGTACTCTGATTCTTGTTGCGTGACATCTTCTTTTTTGCGTCCAAAGTTTAGTAGGCTAGAAACCGCATTGCGTTCTTTTTTCTCGGCTTCTAACTTAGGTGGTTTAGTCGGACATTTATGCGCCATTGAAGCAAGGACAGTATCCTCCCCTTGGGTAAAGGCGTAGTCTAAACCATTAGCACGAGCCGTAACAATGGGAATACCAATTTCTGCTTCCAATCTTGGTGCTAAACCTTCCAAGTCCATTTTAATAATCTCGGTGGTACAAGTACCAATCCAGACAATTACAGAAGGATTGCGATCGCGTTTTATTTGTAAACACAATCTCTTTAATTCTTCATAGTCATTTAATTTAGCAGAAATATCTCCCTCTTCTAATTCTGCCATCGCATAACGAGGTTCAGCGAAAATCATCACCCCCATTGCATTTTGGAGGAAGTAGCCACAGGTTTTAGTGCCAATTACGAGAAAGAAACTATCTTCAATCTTTTGATATAGCCAAGCTACACAGCTAATCGGGCAAAAGGTATGATAATTACCTGTTTCACACTCAAAATTTAGTGCTGAAGGTTCTTGAGCAACGGTCATATTTTATATATCCTTTGATAACTAAATTAATTCTTTTAAAAAAGCTATCAGCCATCAGCTATCAGCTATTAGCCAAAATATTTTCTACTGTTAGCGTAAAAATACAGCACAAATCTATAAAAGCTAAAAGCTAAGAGCTAAGAGCTAAAAGCTTTTATTCAAACCATCATCATGTCTAATTCTTCTTCTTTATCTGGTTTACCCGCTTTATCTGCGGGAGGATTTAAGTAGTAATCAGACAACAAGGAGAATAAATCTCTGTCCTGTGCTTCATTGGGGACAACTCCTTCTGGTGCCGCTAAGATCTGATCGGCGATGTTGAGATAGTAGTCACAAACAAAGTTGAGAGAAGGATCGCTTTCTGCCATTTCAAACAGAGTTTTGCCTTTAACGCGAGAAACACGAATATCTTCAATCAAGGGCAAGATCTCTAAAACAGGCATTGGTACATGCTCGATATACTTGTCAATCAAGTCACGTTTGGAAGTACGATTACCAATTAAACCTGCTAGACGAAGGGAATGAGTACGAGCTTTCTCTCTAACAGAAGCTGCAATCCGATTCGCTGCAAACAGAGCATCAAAACCGTTGTCGGTAACAATCATGCAGTAGTCGGCATAATTTAGCGGTGCAGCAAAACCACCACATACTACGTCACCGAGAACATCAAACAAGATGACATCGTATTCATCAAAAGCATTTAATTCTTTAAGTAGCTTGACGGTTTCGCCCACAACGTAGCCACCACAACCAGCACCCGCAGGAGGGCCACCTGCTTCTACACAGCTAACTCCACCATAGCCTTCGTAGATTACATCTTCGGGCCAAATATCTTCGTAGTGAAAGTCTTTTTCCTGAAGTGTATCGATAATTGTGGGAATGAGAAATCCTGTCAGGGTAAAAGTACTATCGTGTTTAGGATCGCAACCAATTTGTAAAACTTTTTTGCCTCTTTTTGCCAAAGCTGCGGAAATGTTGCAGCTAGTTGTGGACTTACCGATTCCACCTTTGCCATAAACTGCTAATCTAATCTGCCCCACGTTATTTTCCTCTGCGTTTGTATATGAGAATTTATTTGAGATTAATAATGGCGACGCTGATTGTAGTTTTTTACTTTGCGTCTATATTGGCAATTATCAAGCAATTGATGGCGAAAACAAAGTTGTTTCGTCTTATAAAGTAGGCAATATTCCAAGTATTATCTGGTTAAAAGCTGTTGAAGCTTATATATTTTCTTTTAAGCTCAAAAATATCAATTTTACCCATAATAATATATTTTAGGTATTTTAAATATATAAATGTGGACAAAACACAAAAATTGTTTTGCGCCAATAGATTAAGAAAATCTTAGTCAAATTGATGATTCATCAGGGTTTATGCGTTAATGCTGTTTAAAGCTATCTTTGACAAGAGGTTGCAAGCTCAAGTCAAAGCACAAAGCGAGTAGAAAGACTCCTGGCGATCGCAAAATTGCTTAAATACATCCCTAGATAGGTTTGTCGTTCTTGTCATCAATCGTCAGGATCTAACATCAAGACTTTTGTTTAGTAAAGAAGAGTTAATTTTTTGTCTAGACGTTGAAAATGTCAACATTTATAAAGCTATAGAGCATCAAAACTATTTATGTATCAAGCTCGTAGTCGAAAAGGAGCGAGTTCAAAAATCCATTTGCGACTTAATATTTCAAATGGCATAACATTTATAGCCGTACAAAATTAGTTTAGGACAATTAGGGTTATCGGCTCGTAGGTAGTAGGTAGTAGGTAGTAGATTTTAGTTAAAAAACGTCCTAACATTGTCTAGTATTGCTATAACAAGTAGATCGAGTAGATATTATCAGTTAAAGCAAAAAAATATAGCATCTATGTTACTCAATATATTTATTATTTCCCTCTTAGGTTTTGTGACTCTATATGTCCTGCGGGGGATCGGTATGATTACTTTTATCTCGGGAGGAGTAATTACAATATTATTAATGACTACGGTGATCTCAGGTTTAACCTGGGGGATTTTAAAAACCAGAAGATATTAGATATTTAGCGAAAAAAAATTGAACGTAATTGTTATTGGTGGGGGTGCTGCGGGGTTTTTCGGCGCGATCGCTTGTGCTGAAGCCAATCCTCAACTTAAAGTCACCTTAATTGAAGCTGGAAATAAACCTCTAGCTAAAGTGCGCATCTCTGGGGGTGGCAGGTGCAACGTAACCCATCACTGTTTTGAACCTGCTCGTTTAGTAGCCAACTATCCCCGTGGTGGTAAAGCTTTGCGCGGTGCATTTTCCCGCTTTCAGCCACAAGATACGGTGCAGTGGTATGAATCCCGTGGGGTTAAGCTCAAAACCGAAGCCGATGGCAGAATGTTCCCCATTACCGATAGCTCAGAGACGATTATCAATTGCTTAATGCGAGCAGCCGATCGAGCAGGAGTGGAGCTATGTACAGGGGTAGGAGTAAAGACGGTTAAACATTACCAGGATGAGGGCCAGCAAAACTATTTCCAGGTTGAATTAAAAAATGAGCGAGTAATGAAATGCGATCGCCTGTTAATTGCTACAGGCAGCAATCCATTAGGCTACCGTTGGGCAAAAAACTTAGGACACAAAATAGAGCCTGCTGTACCTTCTTTGTTCACCTTTAATGTTCGAGATTCACGTTTAGAGGGTTTAGCTGGGGTTAGTGTAAGTAATGCCCAAGTTAAGCTTGGAACAGGTAAAAATAAGCTCGAACAAACAGGCGCGTTGCTAATTACCCATTGGGGTGTAAGTGGCCCAGCGATTCTCAAATTATCAGCCTGGGGCGCAAGATCTTTATTTGATTTTAAGTATAATTCTCCATTACAAATTAATTGGCTACCTGAATCTAACCAGGAAGACTTAAGCCAGCTACTAACCGCCTTAAAACAAACCAATCCCCAGAAAAAAATCGTCAACTATTGTCCTGTGGAATTGCCCAAGCGACTTTGGCAGAGCCTAATTAAATATGTAGAGATTAACCCGAATAAAGTGTGGTCGGAAATTAGTAAAAAAGAGCTAAATAAATTAGTGGCAGAAATTGTGCAGGGACAATACGAAATTAAAGGAAAAGGCGTGTTTAAAGACGAATTTGTCACCTGTGGCGGAGTAAGCCTCAAAGAAGTCAACTTTAAAACCATGGAAAGCAAAAAATGTCCTGGACTCTACTTTGCAGGAGAAATACTCGATATCGATGGAGTAACAGGAGGATTTAACTTTCAAAGCGCCTGGACAACATCTTGGCTGGCGGGTCAAGCGATCGCCTTTTCAAATTAAATTTGTGTGTTCTATATAGCTTATGCGATCGCGTTTTTGGACTGCTTTAACAATCTCATATTATTTAGGTTGAATAGATTGCAATATCTGGCGATCAACATATTAACTAATACACTTCATCGTGATTACCAATATCAATAAAAACGGCATTTCCATCATCTGTAAAGTAAAATAGAACTCGCTCGTCGTACTCTAAGCTGAAGCTCCATAAATCTTTCAGTTTTCCCGATAATTTATGAGTTCTGAGGCTTGGGTCAAAAGGATTATTGGTAAATACTTCTACTTTTGTCCAAAATCTAGATTCTAACTTTGTATTACCTTTAATTCTTTTTTTGAATACTCGAAGAAAAGATGAACTAAAGCTAATTTTAATCATTAATCTTCAATTAGTTGTTTTAATTCATCAAGATTTGAGGAGAAGTTTAATTCACCTTTTTGCTCTTCACTGATGCTTTTTTGATAATTGTTATATATTTCTTCTCGTCGTTCTTCACGCAGGTATTGAGCCAATAAAGTTTGGATTTCCTGCTTTTCATCAAATGAAAGGTTTTTAATTGTTTCAACTACATCGCTAAAGCTCATAATTTGATGTTTAAATCTTTGATTTTGCTAAATTATAGCTTTGTTGTGGTATGCGTGGATTTTGGTTATTGAGACAACAGCGAGCGCAATTTTAACTCCTTTACAAAACTCAGGCGATCGCCTTGAATAATTACTGATTACTATTCACTGCTCACTGCTCATTGTTCATTGCTCATTGCTCATTGTTCAAGTCCAATCCTGGGTTTCTCCTGTTGCGGTGCGCCGATATACCGTTCCCTCGGCATGAATGGCACGGGTTTTTTGGTAAAGCTCTTCTTCAGTTAATTGCCAGTTATGCAAGGCTACTACTAAATCTCGCTGAATATCCCGTGCGCCAGGAAAATCACGATAGCGAATAATCAGACGCGCCAATTCTACTAATTCGCGATCGCCAGGATTTGATGATGCTTTCAACAAATGATCGACTGTCAGCCGATCCTTCTGATTTTGAGGATGCTGCTGATCGATGTTTTCCATCGCTATATAATGTTAGCTATCTTGTCTGCTTACTTAGATGAGCGTTTGCTGGGAGTCAAAAGGGGTAATGGTTGGCGGGTTGAACCTGGAGGAAGATAATATCTGACGGGTTCAGTGGCGATCGCTTTTGGTTTCTTTTCTCCTTGTCGCCAACGCATCACAGCGCCTAATAGGGCAATTAATAGACCAATAGATAATAAACTTTCACGTCCTCCCAGTCCACCAATGAGGGCGTCGGTTGCTCCTAAAATAAGAATAAAGCCAGAGACAGGTTCTTTGCGATACACTGATCTCAAAAATCTGGCGAATAAGAGATTCACTATTTTTTGCTTACTTACAACTAAATGATGTCCAATAGGTTATCTCACAGATTAGCATAATTGCCAGATTATTATAATCCTGCTTTAGTTTTAAGAGGGCAAACCCAGATTAAAGAGTAAAATTTCGATGAATCGTCGTACTTTTTTAAATTGGCTCGGATTAGGCTGCTTAGTTAGTGTTTCGCCGACAATAATTGCCTTAATTATGACAAATACAAAAAATAGTCTCGCCACTAATCAAAATCCAGCAATTGTTTTTTATGTCTCTCCTGACGGTAACGATGCCTGGAGTGGAAAACAACCAGCTGATCAAGCAGGAGATGGAGCATTTGCCACCATTGCTAGGGCGCGGGATGCGATTCGAGAACTAAAACAGCAACAGGGTGGTATTCTCAAACAACCAGTAACGGTTTTCTTGCGCGGGGGAACATATTTTTTGCCAGACACCCTCAGTTTTACAGCAGAAGATTCTGGGAGCAAAGATTTTCTGATTACCTATAAAGCTTATCAACAAGAGAAACCCATTATCAGTGGCGGACGTATTATTAAAGATTGGAAAGAAGTCACTCTCAATAGCAAAACTGTCTGGACGACTAATATTGCCACAGTAAAGTCAAAAACATGGTCGTTTCATCAACTTTGGGTGAATGGCGATCGCGCTCAACGTTGTCGCTATCCAACCACGGGGTATCTAAAAGTAGATCAAGCACCAGATGTTACTCCAGATACGCCTTGGCAGGAAGGGCAAACTAGGTTTAAATTTCGAGCGGGAGATTTACAACCATGGCAGGAAGTAGAGTCAGGAGAGGCAATTGTCATGACTCGTTGGTTAGAGTCTCGCTTGCCCATCGAGGCGATCGACCCAGCTAGTCGCATCATCTCTTTTGACTATCCCAGCGCCTATCGGATCGATCCAGGCGATTCTGATTCTTCAGGCGCAGGGATTTATTATCTAGAAAACATTCGCGAATTTCTCACCGAGCCTGGCGAATGGTATTTAGAGCAAAAATCAGGTCAAATCTACTATCTTCCTTTACCTGGAGAGGATATTTCTCAAGCAGAGATAATTGCGCCTGTTCTAGCTAAACTCGTCGATCTCTCGGGTGATAAGCAAGCAAAACAATTTGTGGAATATCTCTGGTTTGAAAACTTGACCTTTGCTCATGGGGAATGGTACTACTCCCAAGATCAGCGACGAAGTTTGGGACAAGCTGCTGTCAAGGGGCTTTCTGGAGCTATTTATGCCAAGCAGGTTCGTTTTTGCACTTGGAAACAATGCGCGATCGCTCATATCAGCAACTATGCGATCGATTTTGCAGATGTCTGTCTCAATAATAAAATCCTGGAATGTCAATTTTTCG
Organism: Pleurocapsa minor HA4230-MV1; assembly: GCA_019359095.1. Lineage (NCBI taxonomy): Bacteria > Bacillati > Cyanobacteriota > Cyanophyceae > Pleurocapsales > Pleurocapsaceae > Pleurocapsa > Pleurocapsa minor. Next base: position 8,088 of record JAHHHZ010000022.1, read on the forward strand.
ACTTGGGCGCGGGAGCAATCAAAATTACTAATTATGGCAATCATCAAATTATCGGTTGTCATATCTACAATGGCGGACTAATTTTTCACGCTGCTGTGGCAATTTGGATCGGCAGTGCAGCAAATAATCTCGTCGCCCATAATCACATTCATCATTTTCACTACTCTGGTATTTCGGTGGGTTGGACTTGGGGTAGTGCCAATAATCCCACAGCTAACAATTTAATTGAATTCAATCACATTCACGATCTGGGTAAGCTTGCCGATGGTGAGCCTCTACTCAACGATAATGGAGGCATCTATACCTTGGGAGTTCAACCAGGAACAAAAATTCGTTCTAATCTGATCCACGATATTCAAGCTCACAACTTTGGTGGTTGGGGAATCTATCTCGATGAAGGGAGTTCGCAAATTACGGTCGAAAATAACCTGGTTTACCGCACTAGAACTGGAGGATTCCACTTACACATGGGCAAAGATAATATCGTGCGCAATAACATTTTTGCTTTCGGTCAATTATCTCAGCTTGAGCGTACTTTAAAAGAAAATTCTTGGGATGATGAAGGGTATGAAAGTTTTACCTTAGAAAATAATATTATTTATTGGCAGGAGGGCAATCTGCTGGCAGGTAAATGGGCAGATGGACATTATGTCTCTAATCGTAATCTTTATTGGTATGATAGCGATCGCCCAATTCGTTTCGGCGGATTATCTTGGGAGCAGTGGCAACGAAGAGGCAGAGATACTGATTCCATAGTTGCCGATCCACTGTTTATTGCCCCAGAACGAGGAGATTTTCGACTCCAACCCAATTCTCCCGCCCTGAAAATGGGTTTTAAACCTTTGATAATAAGTACGGAAAACAGTTGAATTAAAACTCGCGCCCTAAAGGACTAGCTTCGCGTCGCAAAGACGCAGAGGCGTTTATCCCGCTTAGTTTGGGGCAAAGATTTTATTAGAAGTACTCAAGCGGACTTTATATGAGACAGCAATGTTAAAAATATTTTTTATTTTGCTCGATCGATAGTTTCTGAAGGACTTGAATTATTGAGCCTCGGCAGATATTAAAGCGGGAATTCCACACTTTAGACCGTAATTTATCAATTTTTCAGATGATATACACTATGAGTAGACCCTAGTGAAATCGGAATTAAGACCAATGGCCAATTTTGAAGATATTGCCAAAAAAGCTTTTTATATGGGGGTTGGTTTTGCCTCCTATGCCCAGGAAAAAGCCAGCGACACACTTAAGGATTTAAGAGTTCAAGCCCAAAAGCTAGCAGAAGAAATGGCTGAACGGGGTGAGATGAGTACAGAAGAGGCACGTAAGTTTGTAGACGATATGATGGAACAGGCACAGCAGCAAACTGTACCAAGTCCGAAGAATTCAAGCGAAAGAGAGCCTCGTCGGATCGAAATTGTGGATGAAGTATCTACTTCACAACCAAATGAAACGGCAAAATCTTCTCGCTCAAATCCTAATGGAGATGATCTACGTCAGCAGGTGCAGTTTCTGCAAGAAGAGTTACGTCGGCTCAAAAAAGACATGTAAGATAACTATTTAGACTAAATGACATCTGTTAACAGGGTTAATTTATGAATAATTGGCAAGACGAATGGTGGAAACAGATTGAAAAAACCGCAGCAGACATGGAAAAGTTTTTTGCTGAAGCGGGAGAGACTACCGAGTTGTTGGTAGACGAAATGACTGAAAATGTTGGTTCTTTTTTAGCACAGTTTTCGGCAGACTGGGCCGAAGAAGTTGAAGACTTTATTCACAACTTTGTGGATGTAATTGTTACCACCAGCGATGAAATAGATGCCGCTCTCTCGAATGAGTGGGACAATTTTGTGGATGAGGATTTTACCAGTGTTAGCTATCATGCTCCATCTGCTAAAAATAATCCTGCTTGCGTTAATTGTGCTAACTATCATGGACAAAGTTACAATGGCAATCTTTTAGTTTGTGCCATGCATCCCAATGGTTATGACGATAGCACTTGTCCCGATTGGACGCAAGAATAAACAATGAGTCCTAAAGGATTCACTAAAGTACTAGCTTCGCGTCGCCCTAAAGGGTACACCTTCGGATAAGCTTCGCGTCACAATGAATAGTAATTCAGTAATCATTTAAAGCGATCGCACTTAACCAACTAGCAAAATTGATTGCTGTAATCTTTTTTGCATTCCTGTTTACCAATCAAGCATGAGTGATTACTATAGTTATTTTATTTGATTTCTGAAGGAATTATTCTGATGGAATATATAGCTTTAGCAGCTCGGATCTGCCTCTGTCTAATTTTTTTTAAAGCGGGAATTAGCCACATCACAGGTTTTAGTGGGTTAGTAGAAACGATCAGCAGTCAGGGATTACCTTTAGCTAGCCTATTAGCAGCAGGAACAGTATTTTTCCAACTATTAGGCTCGGTTTCTTTACTATTAGGTTACAAGACTAATATTGGTGCAATTTTACTGATCATTTTCTTGATACCTGCTACTTTACTATTTCATAATCCGATCGCCGATCCCAGTCAAATCAACGACTTTCTTAAAAACATTGGTTTGATTGGTGGATTATTAATGGTTATCTATGCAGGTGCAGGAGCATTGAGTGTAGATGGTCAAAAAAAGTAACAGCGATTGCTAAAGCATCAAAAAAATTACCCAAAGTTGTAGTAATTGGGGCAGGTTTTGCAGGCTTGAGCGCCATCAAACACTTATCTGATGCTGAAGCAGAAATACTATTAATCGATCGCCATAATTATCATACTTTTATTCCTCTGCTCTATCAGGTAGCCACAGGTTTTATTGAACCCGAACTGATCGCCTATCCTCTACGTACTGCATTACGCAAGATTGATAATGCCGATTTTTTACTGGCACAAGTCCAACAGGTTGATTTGGAAGGTAAAAAAATTATTACAGATCGGCAAACGATCGCCTACGATTATTTGGCGATCGCTACAGGGAGTCAGGCTAACTTTTTGCAAGTGGCTGGCGCACCACAGCATACTTTCCCCTTGAGAACTTTAGCCAATGCCGTTGCTCTACGTAACCAGATCCTGAACTGTTTTGAACAGGCTGTAATAGCAAACGATCTTTCTCAACAAGCGCAATTAATGACCTTCGTTATTGTGGGTGGGGGTGCTACAGGAGTAGAAATGGCGGGTGCGTTGCAAGAATTAATCCAAAATTGCTTGACGAAAGATTATCCTCAATTAGACAAACGCCAAGCAAAAGTAATCCTCTTACAGTCTGGAGACACTTTACTTAGTACCTATCCAGAACCCTTGTCTAAATATACTTTACGTCAATTACGCGATCGCCAGATCAAAGTACATTTCCAGAGTCGAGTCAAAGCAGCTACCGCCAAAGCAGTTATTTTAGAAGATGATACGAGTATTGCTACCTCGACGATTATCTGGACAGCAGGATTAGAAGCTAATTTTCCTCAACCTCAATCAAATCTAATTACGGCTAGTAAAAATAAGCTGGAAGTTTTGCCCACTCTTCAACTACCAAATCATCCTGATGTCTATGTTGCAGGAGATGCTGCCTATGTCGAACAAAATGGTGAACCTTTAGCGGGAATTGCTCCAGAGGCTCTACAGCTAGGAGGTGCAATTGCCAAAAACATCAAGCGACAATTAAAAGGGAAAACTCCCCAAGCTTTTAACTACTTTAACAAAGGTCAAGCAGCGATTATTGCTCGTAATACAGGAGTAGCTTATTTATTGGGTAAAATTCCCCTGAGTGGCTTCCTAGCTTGGCTGTTGTGGCTTGGCATTCACGTTTACTACTTGCCAGGATTATCCAACCGCGGCAAACTTCTGGGTGCTTGGTTAAAAGATTATCTCTGGCGCGATCGCTCTATTAAACAGATTTTTACCTTTAATTATCTTAAAAAATAACTTCTGGGTAGTTGGTCAATTAATTTTTTAAGTTTAAATCTCGCGCCCTAAAGCATACCGCAAGGGTACTAACTCCGTGTCGCCCTTATGCGAAGCGGTACCCTTTAGGGTTAGGGAATCCTTTAGGACTCATTGAACAAAGTTGACTGATTTGTTTTGCTTGCTTTAATCTGTTAAAGGTTTGACAACAATCTTGAGACAGGTATTACTTGGTATGTTTAACTGTATTATTGTAGGTGCTGGCCCTGCTGGTAGTAGTGCTGCTTATCATTTGGCAAAGCAAGGTCACTCGGTTTTGGTATTAGAAAAAGCAAATTTTCCCCGTGATAAATCTTGCGGTGGTGGGGTTTCTCCTGCGATCGCTCAATGGTTTGATTTTGATTTTTCTCCTGTAGTGCAGAATCAGGTTTCTCAAGTTAAATATACTTTTAAAATGGGCGATCCTGCGGAAGTGGAGTTACAGGGAGTGACTCCAATGTGGATGGTGCAGCGGGGTCAGTTTGATAACTTTTTAATGGAACAGGCAACAGGAAAAGGTGCGGAGTTTAAAAGCGGTGTAGAAGTTACGGGGGTAAGCCTACAGGGTGAAACTTGGCAGGTGCAAACTAATCATGGAATATTTGAGGGGAAGTATTTAATTGCAGCAGATGGAGCTAATAGTAACGTCGCCAGATTTTTAGGTATGGATGCCACGCCAACTGTTGCAGCAGCAAGTTTACAAGTACCTGGAGATGTTAGCGATCGCCATAAGATGACAGCGTTTTTTGACTTTGGCTCGTTGAAAAATGGTTTTATGTGGTGTTTTCCTAAAGCAGACGGTTATTCTTTTAGTGCTGCTTATGTGCGTGACTCTAAAGGTAAGCCTGATGAATTGAAAAAACAGCTAACTAAATACGCAGAATTGTTTAATCTAGATGCTAGTCGTGGAGAATATAAAGAGCATCCTTTAAACTTATGGCAGAAAGACCGTGCTTTACACAGCGATCGCGCTTTATTAGTCGGCGAAGCAGCAGGAATGGTCGATCCTTTAATTGGAGAAGGAATTCGTCCCGCTATGTTTACCGGAGTTAAAGCGGCAGATGCGATTATGGCTGCGCTACAAGGTGATGTTAATGCTCTAGCAAGCTATACAGAGTCCGTCAATCAAGAATGGGGTGCGAACTTGGCTAAAGCCGACTTTCTGGCTGGATTGTTCTTTAAAGCGCCTAAAATCGCCTATAAAATGGGAGTTAAACGCCCTGCTGCGGGTCAGTTGATGGGAAAAATTCTCTGTGGCGAATTGAGTTATTCACAAGTGGCAGAAAAAGCGACACAGAAGTTGAAGTTTATCCCTGGAATAGGCTAATTAGATGAAATCTACAAATGTTTGCTACAAATGGAAAACTTGGGGACTTGGGGACTTGCCCTAAAGGACTAGCTTCGCGTCGGGGACTTAGGGACTTGGGGATTATATATCTGTATCATTCTTATTTGTATTTCATATTAATTACCAAACAGCTTAGTTATATTAGGTTAGAGTCCTAAATACTCTTTTAAAGAATCACGCATCACATCGACGGGGACTGGTTGCTGAAGCCAGATTTGCAGAGCAGCTACTCCCTGTTGCAGGAGCATTTCCAAGCCATCGATCGCCGTTGCACCTTGAGCCTGAGCTAACTTAAGAAACTGGGTTGGATTGGGGGTATAAATAAGATCGTAGGCGATCGCATTTGGTTTGAGTTTTTGCATTAAGTTCTCCTCGACAGGAGAAGCATCGACATGAGGGGACATGCCTACGGGGGTGGTATTAACCAGTAAGTCAGCAGCAGGAATCAGGCTACTTAAGTTATTCCAGTGATGAATTTTGAGTAACGAGATGATCTTAGGTGCGTGATGCCAGCTTTGGTAAAATCGCGCTAATCGATCGGGGTTGCGTCCAACAACATGAATTTCTGGACAGCCTAAGTTAGTCAAGCCTGCAATTACAGCTCTAGCTGCACCGCCGTTACCGAGAATTACAGGAGTTGTTTTGCTCCAGTCACGAATTGCTTTTAAGGGTGCTATAAAACCCTCCGCATCTGTGTTTGTGCCTTTCCAACCTGATGCAGTACGCCAGACTGTATTTACCGCGCCAATATTAGCTGCATCATCAGAGATTTCTGTCAGCAACGGGATGATTGCTTGTTTGTGGGGAATGGTAATGCTAAATCCGACTAAATCGAAGGCGCTAAAACCTGCCAGTGCTGTGGCTAAATCTCCTGGTTTTACAGGGAAAGGGACGTAGATATAGTCTAGTCCTAAATTGGCGATCGCTGCATTATGCATTACAGGAGACAGGGAATGTTCCACAGGATCGCCAATAATACCCAGCAGTTTAGTTTTGCCTGTAATTTGCTGCATGATGCTGACCTTTGATTCAATGGTAGAGAGCTTATATAGCCGTACAAAGTTAGATTATGACATTAATAGTAATCGGCTCGTAAGTAGGAAGTAAGAAATAGGAAATAGGAAATAGGAAATAGGAAATAGTATTTCAAAGATGTCCTAACGTTTTTACGTAGAGCTATATCTTATTAAACCCTAATTCAACAACTGCTTCTAACTCTAAACTCTTAAAGCCTACTATTGCTTTTTTAATTCTTGATACATTTTATACATTTCAGGTAATCGCTTATACATGACAAATAGTTTACGATACAGCCGACTAGGGATATGAGGCATACCTGAAACCATCTCTCCCGCTGCTACATTGCCAGTAATACCTGTCTGTCCTGTGGCAATTACGCGATCGCCTACTGTTACCTGATTGGCAACACCAACTTGTCCTCCAAGCATGACTCCATTGCCAATAATTGCTCCCCCAGCTAATCCTACTTGAGAAGCCATGGCACAATTCTGTCCGATCTGACAGCCATGACCAATCTGCACTAAATTATCAAGTTTAGTATTGCGTCCAATGCGAGTTTCTCCCACCGCAGGGCGATCTACGGCACTGTTACAGCCAATTTCTACACCATCTTCTAATACGGTAGAGCCTGACTGTTCCATTTTGTACCAGCCTGTTGCGGTTGGCACAAAGCCAAAGCCTTCTGAGCCGATTACCGCGCCACTATGGATGACACAGCCAGCGCCGATTTGAGTCCGTTCATGAATGGTACAGTTGGCATGGAGAATAGTATCGTTACCAATAGTCACATCAGGATAAATAACTACGTTAGGATGAATTATCACGCGATCGCCAATCGTTACACCCTTCTGAATGACTACATTTGCGCCAATATAAACATCTTGCCCCACAGTAGTATCAAGCTCAATAACTGCACTAGAATGAATGCCTGGCGTTGGTTTGAAAGGCTGATAAAAAAGAGCGATCGCCTGGGCAAATAATAATCTGGGGTCAGAAGTAGCAATCCAAGCAATATTTCTGTCTGAGGCTTGGATTTGTAGAGTTTCATCTAAAGGCAAGATTAGAGCGATCGCTTGCGTCGTCGCCACCATGGCTGCAAACTTTCCGCCTTCAACGTAGCTTAATGAGCTACCATCTGCCCGATCAATTGCAGCTACTCCTTGTAATTCAGGATTCAAATTTTGCTGTTGATCGAAGCTGTTATGATTAGCTGCTGTACCAAGTTTGCTGACAAGTTCTTGAAACTTCATGGCAGGGGATGATTTAGATGAACAAAGGCAAGAATTATTCTAAGCCATTATCAATGAGCAGTAATTACTAATTACTAAGATGCAAAATCTAGGCGACGCTAAAAATTCTTTGATGCCAAGAAGCGATCGCTATTAATTTTTTAAAGCCTTTTTTTAATCCGCAAAAGTAACTAGTTAATCTTTTCTTTGAATAGGGAATTCTCAGTTATAAGAAAAAATTTTAACTGAAAGTTTGATTTATGACACAAGAACAAATATCTCAATATTCCTATACGCTTGAAACTAGCCCTAAATTTCCAGCTACTTTGTTTAGGTTTCAAGAATATAACATGACAAAAATCATAGCTTTGGGTTTGTTGTTATTTACTTCTATATATACCTGTTTTAGTTGTCTTGCATTTTTAAAAAGCAACTATACGGATCGTTTAGCACCAATTCAATTACGTGAATGGTATTCTCCTATTTCTGCTTTTTTTGAGGCTTTTTATGCAATTTTTTCCAATCTATTTAGTATTTTTCACTTTGCTTTACTCTTAACTCCATTAGGAGTATCCATGCTGATAGCCTGGTTAGTTTTCGAGCCGAGAGAAGTAAGCAAATTCGTTCTCGGACTTATTCTAATTATTTTGGGAATTTTAGGAATTTTAAATCCAGCAGATGCAATTCCCGATTTTCTACCATTAATAGGAAATTTCGATGATGCCTTTAGCGGAGGAGGAATAGGTATAGGATCATGGCTCTTATCTATAGCAGCAAAACGCAAGGAAAATGATGACAAAATCACTAAGCAGCTAAAAGAGGGCAAAATCGATCAAACAGAAGGGCTTAACTTACTATTAGCCGATAAAGGAATTTCAATCAAAGAATTAAAAGCAGCTAGCCAGTAACAACAACTAATCATAAATTTTCTAACTATATAATGTATGACTTAGGAGATAAGATGCAGTCCTCAATTATCAGATTTATATTACTTTTACTTGCAGTACCGATAATTTTATTAGGCTTGACAAATCCAGTGTATGCTTTTGTAAAAGATGATGTTTATAACCTTATCGAAACACAAAAATGTGTTGGCTGCGACCTTTCTTCCTATCAAAAACTCAGTACTGAAAAAATAGGTTTAAATGATGCTAATCTTCAAAACTCCCATTGTGAAAGAACTAATTTTAGTGGGCTAGATCTTAATGGAGTTAATTTAAGTAATGCTAAATTAATTGAGGCTAATCTTTCCAAAGTAACAGCCTATGGTATTAACCTCAAACAAGCTCAATTGAATAATGCAGATCTTAGTGGTGCTAATCTTAATCAAGGAAACTTAACTAATGCCGATCTATCTCATGCCGATCTTAGGAAGGCTAAACTCTATCAAGCTAAGCTTAACAATGCTAATCTCAATGGAGCTAATCTAGGTCAGGCTTATTTAAGAGAGGCAAATCTGTATAATGCCAATTTAATCTCCGCTAACTTAAGTGGTGCCTTTCTCAATAGCGAAAACGATCGCCAAAAAACCGATCTCCGCCACGCAAATCTTCAAGAAGCTATCTTCACAGAAGCTAATTTAACCAATACAGATTTAAGTAAATCTATTCTAATTCATGCCAATCTAAGCAAAGCTAATTTAAGTTTAGCTAAATTGAATGATACTGATTTAGATAGGGCTGATTTGAGTAATAGTATTTTAAAACAAGCTGATTTAAGAAAAGCTATTTTGAGCAACGTCGTCTTAGTTAATGCCGATCTGAGTAATGCAGATTTAAGAGAGGCAAACTTAATAGGGGCTAATATCGAAGGTGCAAATTTTAGCAATACTAATTTGGCAGGGGCGATTTTACCAGATGGTTCGACTTATAAATCTGATTCAGATGATGTTAACTGGATAGAAGAAATTAAGGAAAAATTTCAACAACAGATACTACACTAATATTATTTATTGTTGAGAAACAAGAAGAAACAACGCTGACTTTTATCGTGACTCAGGCTTACTGGTAAGTTGGGAAAAGATTACCGATCGTGATAAAAAATAGTGATGCAAAATTCAGGTGACGCTAAAAATTCTTTACTATCTGATGCCAGTAAAAGATTAGAACAAGCCTTAAAACATGTAGATATTTCCGAAGATGCGATCGCTCGTCTCCAGCATCCTAAGACTAGCCTGAGTGTTTCGATTCCTGTCAGGATGGATGATGGTAGTTTAAAAGTATTCTCTGGTTATCGGGTGCGTTATGACGACACTAGAGGCGCGGGGAAAGGCGGAGTACGTTATCATCCTGGGGTTAGTTTAGATGAGGTACAGTCTTTAGCTTTCTGGATGACCTTTAAATGTGCCTTATTAGATTTACCCTTTGGTGGTGCTAAAGGGGGTATTACTGTCAATCCGAAAGAATTATCCAAAGCCGAGTTGGAAAGGCTGAGTCGGGGCTATATTGATGCGATCGCCGATGCAATTGGTATCGATGTTGATATTCTAGCTCCTGATGTTTATACTAATGCGGTAATCATGGGTTGGATGATGGATCAATACAGCATCATCCAGCGTAAGTTATGTCGTGGAGTAGTTACAGGAAAACCACTGACCCTAGGAGGTAGTAGGGGTAGAGATACAGCCACAGCGATGGGAGCTTTTACGGTAATTCAGGCTATGCTACCGAAGTTTAATTTAATTCCCACCCAGACTACTGTAGCCATTCAAGGTTTTGGTAATGCAGGGGCAACTTTAGCAGGCTTGCTGGCTGAGGCGGGATATAAAATAGTTGCCGTTAGTGACTCCAAGGGTGGGATTTATGCACCCCAAGGTTTAGATATTGCCAGCGTTAGCGAGCATAAAAATCAGAGTCGAGAGATGAAAGCGGTATACTGCCAAGATACGGTATGCAGCATTGTCGAACATCAGGCGATTTCTAATCAAGAGTTGCTGGCTTTGGATGTGGATATCTTGATTCCTGCTGCGTTAGAAAATCAAATAACTCAAGCTAATGCCCAGGATATTCAAGCTAAGTATATCTTTGAGGTGGCAAATGGCCCGATTAATTTTGCTGCGGATCGAATATTAGCCCAACAGGGAATTTATGTTTTTCCTGATATTTTAGTTAATGCGGGTGGTGTTACTGTTAGTTATTTTGAATGGGTACAAAACCGCAATGGTTGGTATTGGACATTGTCAGAGGTTAATCAACGTCTTCAAAGCAAAATGCAACTCGAAGCAGAACAAGTTTGGCAGATTAGTCAAGATTCCCAGATCGATCTGCGCACTGCTGCTTATGTTCAAGCTCTCAAAAGATTAGGTAAGGCTTTAGATGCCAAGGGCAACAGAAATTATTTTGTCAGTTGAATTTGGTTAATTTTGATCGATATTATTAATCTTATTCAATACTTTTTGCTGATCGAATAAGATTTGCTGCTGGGGAACGGGAATGGGAATACCCGCCTGATCGAAAGCAATTTTAATTCGGCGGCGAAATTCTCTGGCGACATCCCATTGCTGTAGAGGTTCGGTTATAATCCAAACTCGAATCAAAATTCCCCGCTCACTAAATTGATCGACACCTAAAACAGTAGGAAACTCCCAGATGCGATCGCGCCATTGACAATCTTCAGCTATAGCTTGAGCTACTTGATGGATTACTTCCAAAGCGCGATCGATATCAGTTTGATATGCCACAGGAATAACTAAATCGGCTCTAGACCACTGACTAGAACGGTTTGACACAATCTCAACCGCACTATTAGGGATGGTAATCAATCGCCCTTCCGCGTCTCTTAACTGGGTAATGCGAAGATTAATATTTTCTACCAAGCCACCAACCGCACCAATATCAACCACGTCGCCCACCGCATAGCGATCGTCCCAAATAATTATAAAGCCGTTGATTGCATCTTTGATCAGGTTTTGGGAAGCTAAGGATAAAGCTAAACCAAAAATACCTGCACCAGTTAACAACGGTGCGAGGTTCACCCCATTGATCCAAAAAGCTGTCAGCACACCAATTCCCACCCAAATAATAGTTACGGCGCTACGCAAAATTCTCGTGGTGGTGTTAATGCGTAACTTCCCTCGCTGATTAACTTTTAGATCCCTAGACTGAGTATCGATCGCTGCTGCACTGAGTTTGGCAATCAGAAAATAGGTCAAACGAATTACGAAATAGGTCAATAATCCTACCAGAGTAATTCGCAAGGGAATTCTTAAAGCAGCAATCAGCAAAAAAGGAATGATGCGCGTCTGGGGGTAAAGATTTAAAATTCCTAAAGCTCCACCACTCCACAAGAAGACCTGAACTAATTGCATCAAGCGATATTGAATTTCAGTTAGATTCCATTTTTGACGTTGATCTAACTGATCTGAAATCGGTAAATTTTTTAATTTTGCCGTGGGGGCAAGTTTTCTAGCGGATCTGCGTAAAACTCTAACTTTTCGATCTAGAGGAAAATTAATTAGCCAGACACAAAGCAAAATACAGAGTCCGATCACTATCTGTCGGCGTATATGTTGTGGCGATCGCTCTTTTCTGGCTGTCTCCAAACCCTGCTCAATAGCAAATTCCAGCTGTCGCGTCCGCACAGGAACACCAACATCATTAGCCTCGGCATCAATAGTCGTCACGGTAAATAAACGCTCAGAGCGATCGCCAATAGTAATATATAAGTCCTGTAAATTACCGTTTGCTTTGACAGTAACATCGCTCTGGCTATTTGGCACGGCTAAATAGTCTGCACTTACTTGGGCAAAACGCTTTTGAATCTCGCCAATCCGATCGGATAATAATTCAGGATCGGTAGCAGACAACTTAAATAAACAGCGTCCGTCTAAACGAATACAGGCAGAATTAAGTGAGTTGTCCTGCACTTGGCGGAGCAAGCGGGAATAGATTGCTATATCTTGGATAAAGGGTAACTGTGCTAACTGTACTGCGTTAACGGGTAAAACCCAGGCGGTAATTCCTATAATTACAATCAAGATGGTGCAGAGTTTTTTCCTAAGCATATAACTGACAAAGTTTTGGTGGTAATTAGCGAAATCCACCGCTAATCATAGTTTTGGAAAGTTAAATTCTTTGGGAGAAATTTTTTAGTCTAAATCTGGCTCTTTGATACTATTGGTCAGACTATTAAATTTTAGGCTATGGCAATACTAGACAATGTTAGGACGTTTTTTAACTAAAATCTACTACCTACTACCTACTACCTACGAGCCGATCACCTTAATTGTCCTAAGCTAATTTTGTACGGCTATATATAGCCTCACTATTTTTTCTTGACTCTATAATTTATGAGCAATCCAGAATCGCTTTGGTTACATCATACTTTGGTTAATCTTGCCGTTCCTTTGGGGGCTGTCTTTATATATCTAGCAATTCTCGTACTTGTAGCTGAGGGATTGAGTCGTTGGCTAACAAACGATCCTGAATTGACTCGTAAGGTGGTTCATATCGGCAGTGGCAATGTCATACTGCTGGCTTGGTGGCTAGATATTTCCCGTACAGTGATTGTTAGTGCAGCTTTCATCGCTGCGGCGATCGCTATTTTGTCTTATTTAACGCCGATTCTTCCCAGTATTGAAAGTGTCGGCAGAAAAAGTTTTGGCACCCTGTTTTACGCTATCAGCATGGGAATACTCGCTGCCTATTTTTGGCTCGATACCCCTCAGTATGCAGTAATCGGCATCTTGGTTATGGCATGGGGCGACGGCATGGCAGCAATTATTGGACAACGTTTTGGTAAACACAAGTATCAAGTAGGAACAATTAGCAAAAGTTGGGAAGGTTCTTACGCCATGGCAGGTGCAGCTTTAATCGTTACAGTCGCAGTTCTTTTGTTAGTTGAAGGTAATAGCTGGCAAACATGGACAATTGCAGTAGTGGTTGCCTTGGTCGCCACTGTTGCCGAAGCTTTTTCTAAGCTAGGTATAGATAATCTTACAGTTCCTTTAGCTAGCGGATTTCTGTGTTTTTTAGGTGTTCAGGTATTATCATTAAGTTAAATCTGAAACAAATCTTAAACTATCTAAAATCACTTTGAATTTTAAATAATGACAGAATCTACTTCTGAACCAAGGGAGCAAATTAAACAAGTCGCTGTTACGCCCGATAACGTAGCTGAATCAGACACGCTAGCACCTGTGGCGACCAAGCCAAAAGACAGCTATGTCAAATTAGCGATGAGAAATATGGTTCGCAAAGGCAGACAATCTTTGTGGCACTTTTTCTTAACTACAGCGGGTTTAGTCGGTCTTTTGATCGGTCTAGCATATTTAACCAAACCATAAACTAAATATGAATGTAGCTGTTAGACAATCTATAAATAGCGATATTTATGTAGAAAATGACTACGAAGGAAATTTACCCCAGGAAGCCCTAAATCAGGTTAATTTGGTGGATTGGGTAGGTTGGTTTCAGCATTGGCTGAGTTTTCTCAACCCAATGGTCGATCTGCCTCAAGATTGCGAACTAAGTTTAAGATTAACAGGCGATCGCCAGATTCAAGAATATAACTGTCAATATCGTCACCTAGACGAGCCTACAGACGTTTTAGCATTTGCTAGTACCGAGACAGATCTGGTTCTTCCTGCCGAGTTTACAGAACCTTTATATTTAGGAGACATAATAATATCTTTAGATACGGCGATGAGGCAAGCGAAGGAGCAAAAACACTCTTTAACTGTGGAATTAGCTTGGTTATCTAGCCATGGCTTATTACATCTTCTCGGCTGGGATCACCCTGATGACAAGAGTTTACAGCAAATGTTAGCTCAACAACAAGAATTAATCTATTCTTTGAATACTGTCAAATCCGATTAATTACTCAGTTTTAGACTGTCTAATCTGAACATTTCAATTTATAACCCTTGAGCTAAGATTGCGTTATAAATTAAGTGCATATACGGATTAAAATTTTATCTGTCGCCATGATTGAATCGAGCAAAAGAGCCAATCCAACGCGGTTTTTATTAAATATAACTATGAAATCTTCTACTATTGCTCCTGCTGCCCCAGAATCTAAATCTAATCAGAAAATAATTCGAGACTTAGCCTGGCAAGTAGCCCCTAACTTATTTTTAAGCTTTAAATACGCTTGGGCGGGGGTGACATATGCCTTCGCTACCCAGAGAAATTTTCGGATTCATACTTTTGTCGGTATTTTTGCTGTCAGTATGGGAGCTTTTTTACAGGTAACGGCTGTAGAAATGGCAATTATCGCCATGACCTGTGCTGTGGTGATGGTTTTAGAATTAATTAATACAGCAATTGAAGCGGTGGTCGATTTGACGGTTAAGCAAAGCTATCACGAATTAGCTAAGATCGCCAAGGACTGTGCTGCTGGGGCAGTTTTGATTAGTGCGCTTGCTGCGGTAATTGTCGCAACCTGCATCTTGCTACCGCCATTGTTTCAGCGTATTATGCTGATGATGTAATGGAGATCTAAACTTGATCATTGTTATTGATAACTACGATAGCTTTACCTATAATTTAGTGCAGTATTTGGGTGAATTAGCTCAAGAATTGCCAGTAGCGTCGGATATTCGCGTTTATCGTAATGATGCGATCGACCTTGAGACGATCGCTCAATTAAAGCCTGATGGTATTTTAATTTCCCCAGGGCCAGGTCGCCCAGAAGATGCGGGGATCTCGCTTCAGTTAATTGCCCAACTCGGTTCAGAAATTCCTATTTTGGGAGTTTGTTTGGGTCATCAAAGTATTGGTCAAGTTTTTGGCGGAAAAATCGTTTCTGCACCAGTACTGATGCATGGTAAAACTTCCCCGATCTATCATCAAAACCTGGGAGTATTTGCGGGAATAGATTCACCTTTCACCGCCACCAGATATCACAGCTTAGTCATTGATTCTGAGACTATTCCCAATACTTTAGAGATTACCGCCTGGGTAGAAGATGGAACAATTATGGGGGTGCGTCACCGAGACTATCATCATCTCCAAGGAGTGCAGTTTCACCCCGAAAGCATTCTGACGGATCATGGAAAATCATTATTACGTAATTTTTTACAGTCTTTGGGTCAAGTAAAGATATGAAACGGCGAGAGTTAATCCGTTATGGTGGGATGAGTATGGCAACGGCGATCGCTTCAGGTTTGCTGACTTACTCCCCAGCTACAGCTCAAGATACAGATGGAGTCACGATTCAATATTTAGGACATACCTGTTTTCTCTTTACAGGCAGTGGTTTAAAAATATTAGTAAATCCTTATCAAGCTGTTGGTTGTGCTGCTGGCTATACCCTACCCGACTTGCAGCCAGATGTAGTTTTGGTTAGTAGCTTTCTCATCGATGAAGGAGCAATAGACTTAGTTAAGGGAAATCCTGAAGTTATTACTCAACGTGGCGTGCATAATTTTGGTGGCATTAAGTTCCAGGGATTTTCCCTCCCCCACGATCGCGAATCAGGTAGAAGATTTGGTCAGAACATAGCCTGGCGTTGGACTCAAGGAGGAGTCAATATTCTACATTTAGGTGGTGCTGCTGGTGCTTTAACCACAGAAGATAAGATTCTTCTCAATGGGGCGGATATTATGTTAACTCCCGTAGGTGGTGGCGTGAAAGCTTATAATCCTCAAGAAGCAAGAAAGGCCGTGAAAATTCTCAATCCCAGAATGGTCATTCCCACCCACTATCGCACTGCCGTGTCTAGTAAAGAAAGCTGTGATTTAGCTCCCGTAGATGAATTTTTAGCCTTAGCAGCAGATTTGGAAGTTGCCCAAGTAGGAAGCGATCGCTTTCAGGTCAAGAAATCATACTTAAAAAACGGTCAAACTTTAGTTAGAGTCTTAGACTACAGCTCATGAGCTTGATTGGATTTCCTAAGTAATTAAAGACCGAAGCAAGAAAACTAGAGCAACATCACACCGATCAACCTTCGGCTTTTGCTGCATCATAGTTATCATAAATACTCATTTCAGGGCTATTCCAATCGTCTGAGAAAGTCGCTAGATTAGCACGTAGAGCTTTAGTTTGCTCTATGTCAATTCCTTGAGATGCTAAGTCAATATCATTCGACGGTACAAAGGTCACAATGACACAAGTTCCCTCAGACACGTTATGAGGGGTTTCTGTAAGTTCTACACGACCATTGCGGTAAACCCCTTCAACACTTATGAGCATTTTTTTCTCTAAAACTTAGGCTTAACGAGATTATAGCTTGAACAAAAATCCACTTTTGAATTTCTTGGCACATGAGACCAAAAACCAATTTTATACCGCTGTAATGAAAAATATAAAACTGTAGAGGTTAAGCAATAGCCAACCTCCAATTAAATAATTAATTTTTCTCGGCTTGAGGTTCTGCACCTTGACTTAGCTGCCAGGCGATCGCATTTAAAACCAAACTGCCGTTACCCGAACAGGTTGCTTGAAACTCTTCTTGTTCTGCGACGATTGAACCTAACCTTTCGATAGTTTTACCGTATTTTTTGTCTTTGGCGAGTTCTTTTTCCTCTGTAGTTAGAGGGCGCGAGCGCTCTAGGACAACCTGAATAATCGGTATATACTGTTCTGCCTGTTCTGATGCTTCTTGAACCTCTAGCTGTAGCTTGGTTAATTGGATGATTTCTTGAGCGCCCTGGACAATGGGCAACAATTCCTGACTATCTGACACGGTTTTGCTAGATTTTACTTGAGGACTATCGGTTGGGACATAAAAAATATGGTCTGGAGTCAAACCGTCGGGAAAACGTTCAACATCGATTTCTTCTTTCTCCCACATCTCCTGGACAATATCTAAGGCTTTAGCTCGATTTTTTTGCGTATCTCCTGTTCCCGATACTTCGATTAAAATGCCTTCTTGTTCTGTTACTGGCTTAGAAAGATCGCTAACTGCCACAAAATGAGAAACTGCTGAGGTTTTTGCCATCTTAAGTAAAAATCCGAAAATTCTAATATTATTGTACTACTTTAAATTAAATAAACTAAAAAAGGCTGAAACATAATTTGACTTCTAGAAGACGATTTCAAGACATCCTGGTTAATATTTTCCTGCTGCTGCGTTTAGTCTGGCAAGCGACACCTCTTTATTTATTTCTCTCTTTGGTAATTCAAGGATTCCAGTCTTTGATTCCAGCTTTGATGTTGCTGATCAATAAGGCGATTATCGATTTAGTAATTGCTAACTGGGGTAATGCTAATTTTGTCTGGCGACCATTAATTGTGTTAGTGGCGCTGCGGTTTGGGGTTAGTTTTGTCCAGGCAGTATTGACTCAAACTAGTCTTTATGTGGGTCAGATTTTTAACGATCGCCTCAATCTTCATACCAAATTTGTTCTCCTGGAAAAGTCTGCTCAACTAGATCTGGGACATTTTGAATCTCCCGAGTTTTACGATACTCTAGCTCGCGCTCAAGATAGCGGTAGTAATCATCCTGTGCGGGTAATTCAAACGCTGACAGGTTTATTTGGTCAGGGAGTTACTTTAGTTAGTTTGTTAGGTTTGCTGTTGCAGTTTAATGTAGCTATTGTCCCGCTGTTATTTTTTACGGCTTTACCTTCTTTTTGGACGAGCATTGTTTACTCTGGTAGACGGTTTTGGATGACTCGCATGGAGACGGAAAGCGGACGTGTCTCGAACTATATTCAGCAGGTGTTAACTAATCCTGAATTTGCTAAGGAAGTACGGTTATTTAACTTAGGTCAACACTTATTAGGACAGTGGCAGGATATTCGCCTCGATTTTAACCAGAAGTCAGCAGCGATCGCCTCAGAGTATACTAAAATGCGCGGTATAGCAGGAGTGTTAGTTGATAGTGGTTTTTATCTTGCCTATATCTGGACGTTAATTAAAACGATCGCGGGTCAAATTTCGGTGGGGGACTTTACGATGTATACGGGAGCATTTAGTCAAGCACAACAAGTACTGCCTGCAATCCTGGAAAATATTGCCCGTGTCTACGAATCTAATTTATACGTTGCGCAATATTTTGATTTTCTCAACTTACAACCCCAGGTAATTAATGCCGATCGTCCTCAATCGTTTCCTCAACCAATTAAGCAAGGGTTATCTCTGAAAAATGTCAGTTTTACCTATTCAGGTGCGAGCAAGCCTACTTTAAGTAATTTAAATCTGGAGATTAAACCAGGAGAAAGCATTGCCCTAGTCGGTTTAAACGGTGCGGGAAAAACAACTCTGTTGAAGCTAATTACTCGATTATACGATGTTGATTCAGGTGCGATCGCGATCGACGGTATTCCCATATCAGAAATTAAACTTTCAGAGTTACATCAAAACATTGGCGTTTTAAATCAAGACTTTGCCCGTTATCAGCTAAGTGTCAAGGATAATATCGGCTTTGGTAATTTACCTCAAAGAGAAAATCAGTCTCGGATCGAGCAAGCAGCGATCGATTCAGGAGCAGATCGTGTAATCGATACTTTAAAAGAAGGCTATCAAACCCGTCTGGGCAAAATGTTCAAAGGAGGAGTCGATCTTTCAGGGGGACAGTGGCAAAAAATCGGTATGGCAAGAGCCTTTATGAGCGATGCACCGATCTTAATTTTAGATGAGCCGACTGCTGCTCTGGATGCGATCGCTGAATATGAATTATTTGAAAAGTTTCGTACTCTAACCCAAGGCAAGATGACCTTTTTTGTCAGCCATCGTTTCTCCACAGTACAGTTAGCGGATCGAATTGTGGTTTTAGAAAATAGCCAGATTGTCGAAGTTGGCTCTCACCCAGAATTAATGAGCCAAAATGGTCTGTATGCTGAAATGTTTTTGAAGCAGGCATCTAGCTACAATTTGTCTTAGATTTAGATCTACGTATTGATAGCTAAAAGCTAATTCACATTCAACGTATTAGACATAGCTCAATTATTTTAGTCTGCAAAACCGTCAAGGCTACTCCTCCAGACTTCAGGCTATATTCCAATTCTAATAAGATCGGCAAAGTAGCTAAAAGCCGTTGAGAATTGGTATTTTTTAGCTCTTGATTAATAAAATAAAGACGCTGAGGATTATTAATTCCTGCTGCGGTGGCGATCGCTTTGTCATCTCTCCTGACTGACTGCTGCATCAGTTTTATGATTGTCCAGGTACGAAACTGTCCTACTAAAGTGGC
This sequence comes from Pleurocapsa minor HA4230-MV1, assembly GCA_019359095.1. NCBI lineage: Bacteria > Bacillati > Cyanobacteriota > Cyanophyceae > Pleurocapsales > Pleurocapsaceae > Pleurocapsa > Pleurocapsa minor. The sequence goes on from JAHHHZ010000022.1 coordinate 27,688, forward strand.
AACAATTTTTAACGCAGGTTCATTGCGGTTGATTAAATCAGTAACTAACCCTAAAGCTTCATCGGTTTTGCCATCCCTAATCGCTGCTGCTAGCTGAAGACTATTTTGCGTGTTACATAGTACCAATTGAGCCACAGCTTTTTGATCTAGAGGCTGCTGATTATCTCCCCAATAGATCTTTAATTTTTCTAATTCATTCCATAGCTGACGAGTATTATTCCCCACAGATTCCGTTAGCAGTTCAATCGCTCCTGGTGTTAACTTCAGCTTCTTTGCCTGGGCGACTTGCCTCACTTGAGCAGCAATTAAATCAGTTTTCCAGGGCGGAATCAGGCTAAAGTCCTTAACTACGGCATACTTGTTTAAAAGCTTAGTTGTATTTAATCTACCGTCGGGTTTTTTACTCGTAGTCAATAAAAGATGAGAACTCTGGGGAATTACCTTCAAAGTACGCTCTAATTCATTTAGAATATCGGCATTAGGTTTTTGTTGACATAGATTGGTGTCCACTAACCAGACTAGGCGATCGCCTAGACCAAATACAGGAGTCATTACCTGATTTAACCCCTCGATCGTCATTTCAGGGCGATCGCCTGGTAACTGATGATAATTAAACTGTAGCCAGTTGGGATCTAATACTTCATGTTGTAACTTTTCTACGGCTTGGGCGATCGCAAAATCATCCTCACCCCAGTATAAATATACGGGCATAATTTCTGGTTACTGAATACTAAAGAACGCCAAATTATTGTTGATTATAAATTCAAAATAAAAATCACTCCATCGGTATTGGTATTTGATTTAAGATCTAAATAATAAATTGGCACATGTAAGTGTTTCAGCTGAAGATGACGACAAAAGAAAAATCCTTCAAACCAGGAAGCATCTTGGTGGTTGAAGATCGCCCCCAGAATATCGAATTGCTGACGGTCATTTTAAATCTTCAAGGATATAAAGTAGAACAGGCCAATCAAGGAAGTTTAGCGATCAGATCGGCTATGGCTCGACCTCCAGACATTATCTTACTAGATATTAGTCAGCCAGAAATGGATAGTTTTGCAGTTTGCCGTCATCTCAAAGCCGATCCTCATACCCAAGATATCCCCATTATTTTTATTAGTGCTGCCAACGAAGCCGAGCCTAAGATTAAAGCTTTCGAGTCTGGTGCTAGCGATTACATTACTAAACCGTTTCAGATTGAAGAAGTAATTGCGCGGATTAACAATCAACTACAAATAAGCCGTTTAAAAATCGAATTAAAAGCCAAAAACGCCCATTTAGAACGAGAACTTTTAAAGCGCCAATTAGCAGCCAAAAAACTATTAAGTCTTAATCAGCAATTAGGTAAATTAGCGGCGATCGATAGTCTTACCCAAATTGCTAACCGTCGTATATTTGATGAATTTCTGACGAGAGAATGGCAAAGAGGGCAAAGAGAACAGCGTTATCTATCTTTAATTCTTTGTGATATTGATTACTTTAAACTTTATAACGATAACCTAGGACATCACTCAGGAGACTTGTGCTTAAGACGAGTTGCTCAAGCAATAACCAAAGCCGTTAAGCGACCTGCCGATCTCGTAGCGCGCTATGGTGGAGAAGAATTTGCGATTATTTTGCCACAAACCTCGGCTCAAAATGCTTTACGGGTGGCAGAAACAATTCGACTCAAGGTTAAGCAGCTTTATTTACCTCATCCCGAATCAACAGTAAGTAATTACGTTTCTATCAGTTTGGGTGTGACCTGTTTAATCCCCCAGCCAAGATATACTAAAAAGCAACTATTAGTTACGGCGGATAAGGCTCTTTATCAAGCAAAAAAACAGGGTCGCGATCGCTCGATCTTAATTACTGATTACTAATTACTGATTACTGACGTTGTCCTTTAGGATAAGCTTCGCAAATGCGACACGAAGTTAGTCCTTTAGGGCTTTAGCATACACCTTCGGATATACCCTTGTGGTATTGGTGATCAAAATTATTTAAGCCCAAATGCTTGTGATTATTAGGTTCTAGGCAAATATCCACAGTAAAATAGCTCTCAAACTAACTAATAAATTGCTTTACTCAACTGATTTAGAAAAATGTAGGATATGCTGGGGAAAAAATAGCGGGAAAGCATGAGTTTTAAACCTAAAATTCAGCTAGTTCGCGGATTTAATCCCTAACCTATTTTTATTAGACAGAGCCTCGTAGGTACTTTGAATGAGCTATTGCCTAAATCCATCCTGTCCTAAACCGATCAATAACCCCAAGTCCAAACTATGTGAAGCTTGTGGTGCCAAACTCCTGTTGCATGGTCGTTACCATTTATTAAAAGGTCTGGGCAAAGGTGGTTTTGGGGCTACTTTTTTGGCAGCCGATCTCTCTCTTCCAGGCAAGCCTTTATGCGTAATCAAGCAATTACGACCTAATACCGATAATCCTAATTTTTTGTCCATGGCACGGGAATTGTTTGAGCGTGAAGCCAAAACTCTCGGTATGGTGGGGAATCATCCTCAAATACCCAGACTACTAGATTATTTTGAAGACCGTCAGCAATTTTATCTAATTCAAGAATTTGTCAAGGGTAATAATCTCCAGCAAGAAGTTAAGAAAAATGGAGTCTTAAACGAAGCGCAAACCAGACAGGTACTCAAAGAAGTTGTGACTATCTTACGCGATATTCACATCCAAAAAGTGATTCATCGAGATATCAAGCCTGCAAATATTATTCGTCGCGAAATAGACGACAGGCTAGTTTTAATCGATTTTGGCGTAGTTAAAAATCAGATCGATTCAGTGGCTGCTCATGAAACAGCCTTAACTGCTTTTGCTGTGGGTACGCCTGGATTTGCCCCCCCTGAACAATTGGCAATGCGTCCTGTATACGCTAGTGATGTTTATGCGTTAGGTGTTACCTGCATGTATTTGATGAGTGGTAAAGCACCGAAGAACATGGAATGTGACCCGATTACTGGAGACATTAACTGGTTCAAATATGTAAATGTCAGCGATGGTTTTGCCAAAATCCTGACTAAAATGCTGGAGGTGGCGGTTAAAAGTCGCTATAAGACGGCTCAAGAAGTATTAGATGTCCTAGATTTAGAATATCATGGCGATAAACTAGCTGAAGGTATGCTGGGTCAGTCCACTATAACCGATAGTAACATTAGCACGAATAGAACTAAAATTGGTTCAACTCGTCGTGGTTCTAGTCAGTTAACCGACCGAACTACTAATCGAGCAGGAGGCAAAAGTGCCGCTACTTCTAAATATCGTAGTGCCAGAACAGCTAAGTACAGAACTCGTGTTGGTCAGACGACTTCACTCGATCAAGCTGCCAAAGGGCCTGCCAAACCCATAAAAATTTCAGCAGAAGAAATTTTGAGCGCTTATGATGCAGGTAGAAAAGACTTTGGCTTGAAAGATCTAAGTATGCAGGATTTACAAAAGGCTAACTTGTCTGAATCTAAGTTTTATGACTCTAAGCTAGTTAGAGTTAATTTTCAAGGGGCAGATTTAAATCGGTCTAACTTCAATAATTGCGATTTACGGCTGTCGATGTTCCGTAATGCTGATTTAAATAAGTGTGTGTTTCATTCTTCTAATTTAGAAGGAATTGACCTACGGAGCGCAAATTTAAGCGGTGCGAATTTCAAAAATACAAAGTTAAAAGGCGCAAATCTTTGTGGGACAAATCTGAGTGAAACTAACTTAACTAAAGAACAGCTAGAAGAAACGAAAACTAACTGGATGACCATCATGCCCAGCGGTAAACGTGGTTTTTGGTAACTTGCCGTAATTAGGATCATTCATCAGTCTAGATCTAGGAGAAACGACAAAGGGTTGCTCATATTAGCTGCAAAACCCAGAATATTGCGATCGCGATGTTCATAGAGTAATTTTCCTCCTGCATCAAACAAAAAAGTAGCACCTCGTTGGGTTAAATAACTGGCATCAGGCACATAGGTATTCCAGTTGCTTAATACTTCACTCATATTTCTAAGTCGTAGAGTAGCTAATTCAAAAGGACGCTGAAAACCAGAGCCACCAGCCAGTTTGAACATGGAGCCTTTAATCGCTGGTAATGGTGTATCTTCTACCACTTGCTCGTCAGCAATCAGTTGGGGTGCAGTGCGATCGCCTCGATAACCTCTAAATACTTCAGAAAGCGTCCCAGGACTACCAATACCCGCACACATCAGCATTAAATTCAGTAAAGCGCTATATTTTGCCGATAAAAAGGGAAATTTAACCGTTAATCCCTGATATAAACCTAATTGTCGATGTAACTCAGCAGTGGGATCGACGTATAAACAGTCTGGGGGAAAACCTGTATATTGACAGAACTTGATTCCCGAATTGCGATCGCCAATACCAATTGCTTTGACACTAATTCCTGCTGCTTTAAGCTGCTGCGACTCTCTATCTAGCCACCAGGCATATTCCAGATTATCAAAATCTCCAAGCTGCGACCATAGTAAAACCAGGGTTTTACGATCATTGCTCACAAAAATTGGCTCAAGATTTCCGCTGCTTACCAGCTCTCGTTGAGTTTGCTTGAGGATAGAATAGATAGTCATTCTAAGTACGCTTAATGTGAATTACCTTCGTTCTAATTTACTAGTTTTTAGCTCTTAGCTCTTAGCTCTTAGCTTTTAGCTTTGGAAAACTACTTATGTGAAAAGTTAGTCAGCGTATTTATTCGCTCACAAGTCGAAAACTAAGGTTTTTCTAGCGCGAGCTATCCTAAAAGCCAGTTTTAATAATTTACATTAGACGTTCTAAGTAGTTTACTCTAATAGTGCAGCTAACTGTGGTAGACCCTGAAACTTAGCCTGCATATAGGCGGTATTGCCTCTAACGTCTTGTACCGTTTTGTCTGCGCCTTTTTCTAACAATAACTTGGCGATTTCGGTCTGATTAAAGGTAGCTGCATAGATCAGTGCCGTAGCTCCGTTAAAATTACGTACGTTGACATCTGCTCCATACTCTAACAATAAAGTGGCGATCGCTTTATAGCCTTTAAAGCAAACCCCCATCAAAGCCGTATTGCCAGCAGGATCTTGAGCATCTACTTCTGCCCCGCGATCGAGAAAGTATTGCGTAATATCGTACTGTTCATTGTAACTTGCTAGTATAAGTGGCGGATAGCCTTTAGGGTCTTTAACCTCTAATATCTTGGGTTCTGCCTCAACTATCGGCTTTAATTGCGCCATTTCTCCCCAACGAATTAAGTCAAAAAAATCCATACCAACTTTTCCAAAATTCTTAATTTAGTTTTTATTGTCCAGAGAATGGCAAATGTGTCATTCCCTGGGATAACTATTTCAATTCAACTTATACCGCAGTCTTTTGCTTGCTTGCTATTCCTAAAGCTACTCTTACCCCATCACCGTAGGCAGGATCTACTCGATCAAAGTGCGCTAGCTGTCGCTCAATAATTTCTGTGGGTACGCCAGCCATTGAATTAGCTATATTGCTAAACAAGCGTTGTTTTTGCCCATCATCAAACATATTAAACAGATCGCGGGGTTGAGTATATATGTCTGTCTCTTCCTCATACTCATACCGCGCAATATCGCCAGATATTTTCAGTGGTGGTTCTTCCACACTAGGATCGGCAACTGGTCCACCAAAAGAGTTTGGTTCGTAATAAGCATCGGTGTTTCGATTAACGTAATATTGCATTAGACCGTCTTTGTGGTAGTGTGCCACCTCTGATTTTGGTCGATTAATCGGCAAGGACTCATAATGTGCGCCTAAACGATAACGATGGGCATCGGCATAGGAAAAGATCCGCGCTTGAAGCATCTTATCTGGAGAAAAGCCAATACCTGGGACAACATTGGATGGCGAATAGGCAGCATTTTCAATATCTGTGAAGTAATTATCTGGATTTCGATTCAACTCTATTTCCCCCACGTCAATCAATGGATAATCAGCATGAGGCCAAACTTTAGTTAGATCAAACGGATTGTAGGGAGTCTTTTCAGCATCTGCTTCGGGCATAATCTGAATTTTAAATTTCCATTTAGGAAACTCGCCTCTATCGATCGCACCAAACAACTCTTCTTGGTAGCTTTCTCTAGATTCACCGATGACTTTTTTCGCCTCTTCATTGGTATAAAACTTGTGTCCCTGCTGGGTTTTAAAGTGGAACTTCACCCAATATCTTTCACCATCGTTATTCCAAAAGCTGAAGGTATGAGAGCCATAACCGTTCATATACATAGGTGCAGTTGGCAAACCTCGGTCAGACATCAAAATTGTTACTTGATGCAGACTTTCGGGCATCAATGACCAAAAATCCCAGGCGGCAGTATTAGATCTTAGGTTGGTTTTGGGATGTCTTTTCTGAGTTCTGATAAAGTCAGGAAATTTATAGCCATCTCTAACAAAGAACACGGGGGTATTGTTGCCCACCATATCCCAGTTTCCTTCTTCGGTATAAAACTTGATTGAGAATCCTCTGACATCTCGTTCGGCATCCGCAGAACCATGCTCCCCAGCTACAGTGGAGAATCTGGTCAGAATAGGAGTTTGTTTACCTACTTCAGAAAATAATTTAGCGCGGGTGTACTTAGTGATGTCATGAGTAACTGTAAAAGTACCATGAGCGCCCCAACCTTTGGCATGGACTACTCGCTCTGGTATTCTCTCCCGATTTTGATGGGCTATTTTCTCAAATAGTTTATAGTCTTGAAGGACAACAGGGCCCCTTTTTCCAGCCGTAAGAGAATTGTCGTTATTGCCTACAGGCGCACCAGCAGAAGTAGTTAGTCTTGGTTTTTGCTCTGACATAAAATTTAAATACTTGTGAATGAGTTTACAAACATTTATTTCATCGCTTGATAAATATCATAATCGTTATGACTACGAGTTAGTTGAATATTGCGAAAATTTAAGATTTTGTTAGATGAAAGCTTAAAAATATGACCTAGAAGTTGTCGGTTTTGGCTGAAATTATATTTTGTTCTTCACCACAATCATCTAAGTAGGTGGGTGTAATTAAATTGGAAATGAGGTTAGGGAGTAACAAGTAACAAGTAACAAGTAACAAGTAACAAGTAACAAGTAACGAGTAACGAGTAACGAGTAATATGCGGAGCGGTATGCTAAAGCATTTGCCCTAAAGGATTCCCTTTGGTCACGAAGCTTATGCTAAAGCATTTGCCCTAAAGGATTCCCTTTGGTCACGAAGCTTATCCTTTAGGACTAGCTACGCGTCGTCCTTTAAGACGAGTAACAAATAGCTCTAAGGGTAGGGGTTTGATCAATTATTTTGCCTACCTACTTAGGAGTGCTATAGAATATGATTATGGTGAATGCAGTTTATATTCTGGCTTAAATGTTCAGTTCTTTTCAAGACAACTAATAACCATCTATAATCTCTCTCAAACTTGAAACTATCATGAGTAACAATAGCTACGAAGTTGTCATTATTGGTGGTGGAGTTTGCGGTACGGCATTACTTTATGTTTTAAGCAACTATACCAACGTTAAGCGAGTCGCTCTGATTGAGAAAGAAGCAGATGTAGCTTTAGTTAATTCCTTTACTAACAGCAATAGCCAGACTCTTCATTTTGGTGATATTGAAACTAACTACACTTTAGCTAAAGCAGAGAAAGTAAACGCAGGAGCTAGTTTAGTCAAAAATTATTTGTTGACCAAAGATCCAGAACAGGAAATCTACACCAAATATCACAAGATGGTTTTGGGCGTGGGTGCAGAACAAACAGAGCAATTAAAAGCTAGATATCAACAGTTTAAGTCTCTTTTTCCTGATTTAAGGTTGTTAGATCGAACAGAAATTGCAGCCAAAGAACCAAAAGTATTACTCGATCGCCCAGAAGATCGAGAGATCGTGGCTTTATATACCGATGAAGGTTATACCGTAGATTTTAATCGTCTGGCAAAGTCATTTATAGTTAATTCTGGGCAAAATACCGAGGCGAAAATAGATTTACTATTTAATACCAAAGTAAAGCGAATTACTAAACAGCCAGAGGGGTATCAAATCAAAACATCAGACCAAACCATTACTAGTAAGGCGATCGTGGTGGCAGCAGGAGCGCACAGTTTACTCTTTGCTAAATCCCTCGGTTACGGTCTAGATTATGCTTTACTGAGCGTAGCGGGAAGCTTCTATTTTGCGCCTCAGTTCCTCAATGGTAAGGTATATACCGTACAGCAGGAAAAATTACCTTTCGCTGCCATTCATGGCGATCCTGAAGTCCACGATCGCGCGATCGCTCGTTTTGGGCCAACTGCCAAGGTTCTACCGATGTTAGAACGTCATCACTATGGCAGCATAATTGAATATTTCCAAACTGCGGGTTTGAGCTTTAAGGCAGTTCTGAGCTTTACCAAAATCTTGTCTGACCCGATTATTTTTAAATATATTGCCCTCAACTTCATTTATGACTTTCCCATTATTGGTAAAAGACTGTTTATCAAAGAAGTAAGCAAAATTATCCCTTCAATTAAATTAAAAGATCTTACCTATGCTAAGGGTTACGGTGGAGTTCGTCCCCAGGTTGTGAACCTTAATACCCAAGCATTAGAGATGGGAGAAGCTAAAATAACTGGCGAGCGGATCATTTTTAATATTACCCCTTCTCCTGGTGCTTCTACCTGCCTCCAGAATGCTTTAGAAGATACCACTCGATTGATCGATTTTTTGGGAGAAGGCTATCAGTTTAAGCGTCAACAATTTCTTGATGATTTATCAACCAACAGCGAACAATTAGTCGATCTTAATTCCTAATTTTCTCCTGCCTTGCCCCTATTTTATTTTGCTTGCCTGTAACTGCCACTTTTCTCCTGACTGCATTTCTAATACCCAACGATGATATTGAATTAAACTAGGACGATGTCCCACGCTAATAAAAGTAGTATTGGTATCTAGCAAATATTGGTAGAGAAGTGCCTCATTCTTAATGTCTAAGGCACTGGTGGCTTCGTCTAAAACAACATAGCGTGGTTGGTTAATTAAAATTCTGGCGAAGGCTAATCTTTGCTGTTCTCCCAGAGATAAAATTTCATCCCAGTCTTTTTCGATGTAAAAACCGCCTGAGCGTTCGGCTAAGTCTGCTAAATTAACTTTTTCTAGGGCATGGTTCAGCTTATCTTCGGAAATTTCTAAATTATCGTGAGGATAGATTAACTGGCTGTGCAACGTACCCAGGATCATGTAGGGCTTTTGAGGCAAAAAAAGCATTTGTGATAGGTTAGGGCGATAGATAGCACCGCTACCAGAGTCCCATAATCCAGCGATCGCTCTGAGTAAAGAACTCTTACCACAGCCACTAGTACCAGTGATCAGTAATCCTTCTCCAGTGGGTAAGTTGACGGATAAATCCCTGATTAGAGTTCTTTGGTAGTTAGGAGTTTGTAGCGTTAGATTTTTGATTGCTAGGTTATTTTGCTTGATGGTATTAATGGTAGGACGAGCTAAAATATCTCGATCGACAACAGCTTGAGGATGGTCTAGATAAACTTTGAGACTAGATAAACGCTCAACACTAGCAGCAAATGCTGTCAACGATTGGAATTGCTCAACAATAAAATTTAGTGAATGAAAAATAACGGCAAATGCGCCAGCAGCTTCAGTAACTTTGCCTACTTCTAAATTACCAGATATCACTTGGGGAGCAATGATTAGGGCGGGGAGAATATAAGGGAAAAAATTATAGGCATGACTAAATAAGCCTAAATATATTTCTTTCCACAGCACTAATAAATTAAAGTTTTGAAAAACTTCTTCAAACTTACGTTTAAGACTTTGATTTTCTTGATCTTCTCCTTGGTAAAAAGCGATCGATTCAGAGTTTTCTCTAATTCTCACTAAGCCAAAGCGAAAATTAGCTTCTTTCTTAATTTGGTTAAAGTTAATTTTGACCAGTTTTCTGCCAAATACACCAACAACGATTACTGAGCCAAATAGAGCATAAACAAGTAAGATATAAACTAGACTTGAGGAAATTTGCCACAGAGCAAAGCTAAAAGCAATAACCTGAAAAACCGAACTAACTATCGCCAGTAAAAAACCGAGAGAATCAACGGTAAAACCTTTAATATCCTCAGCAATTCTTTGGTCTGGGTTGTCAAGATCGGTATTAAAGTTTCCCAGTTTATAAAAAGCACGTTGACTAAAATAACGATTTAAAAATGAGTTAGTTAACCATTTACGCCAATAGTTACCTAATATGCCCTGTACATAACCAAAACCAGCATATAAAGGAACATAAATTACGAGAATAATAAAAAAAGTTTTAATAGTTGCTTGAAATCGCTCAATTTCTCGGGCAGAAAGAGAAGAGATAATGTTGCCCTGTTGCTGATTTAACAGAACACTAAGTTGGGTATAAGCAACTAAGAGAAGAAAGAGAAGAAACAACAGAGTCAAGGCACCTTTTTTTTCATTTCCCAGCCAATATAGCTTTGCCAGCGACCAAAATTGCTTAAATATTTTAAAATTGAATCGATTCATGAGGTTGTTTTGTCTAACAGAAATGCTTTTAAAAAATCAATAGGTGTAATAGGTGTTTAACTAAATCTTGGCTTGATACTCTGCGGAATCAACCACATAATTTAATAGGCCAGCACAGGCATCGTAAAGGAGATCGATTACATAGTCAAAACCATCTGCACCACCATAATAGGGATCTGGTATCTCCTTATCGGCTTTTTTTGTAGCGAAATCGCAGATCATGTGGATCTTGTCTTCGTACTTACCTTCGCGATCTAGATATAAAATGTCTTGATAGTTTTCTCGATCCATTGCCAAGATTAAATCAAAGCTTTGTAAGTCGGCTGGTTTTAATTGTCTAGATTGTCCGATTAATTCAAGCCCTCTTTTCTTCGCAGCCGTACTCATACGTCGATCTGGTGCAGCACCAACATGATATCCAGATGTTCCTGCCGAATCGCAAATAATTTTTGTTGATAAACCAGCTTCTGAGATCAGGTGGTTCATAATATTTTCTGCTGATGGTGAGCGACAAATATTACCCAAACAGACGAACAACAATTTATAGGTCATAAATAATAAAAGACAACCGACTTAATAATCTGGTTGCTGATGATACGTTTCATAATCTCTGCTTTGGTAAATGTACCACAGAGTTATATCTAAAGACTGACAGAACAAACTTAACAGTTTAAATAGCAATTTTTGACGACTAATGGGGAAAGATAAATCCAGTTAAGTTGAGCATCAGCAGCCGATCTAGCTAAAAAATAATGGGCGATCGAGCAAATTTTAGTTAAAGATTTCCAGTTATTTAGATACCTGTGATAGAACATTAGGATTAAAGATATGCTGCCAGGTGGCGACTGAAAATAAATTTTATTTGTATCAAATTACTCGACGCTGAAATATTCAAGGCGATCGCTCTCATCTATCTATAATTAATTAGCAGGAAAGTAGTTGCATGTTTAAGTCTAAAGTCAAACAACGTCCCATGTTTACACCTCGCCGACGAGCGCGCCGACGTTTTTCTTTGTTGGGAGCGATTATTACTGTCGGGCTATTTCTTGTATCTTTAGAGCTATTAACGCGGATTTTTTTCGATCTGGCTGGTAATCAAACCGAGTTTGCTCAAATAGACAAATCAAATCCAATTGATGCCTATAAGTTAGATTTCAAATCAGGAGATCCCAACAATCAGGCTAAAACATCAGACTTTTTGTTAGCTAAAAGCAATATGTCTTTAGGATATAGTTTGGTAGAAAATCAACAGCATAAATTCTGGCAGATTAACGCCCAAGGTTTTCGCGATCGCGATCCTCTTCCTCTAGTTAAACCCCAAAATGAAATCAGAATTTTCTTATTGGGTAATTCAACTGCTTTTGGTTACGGTAGTTCTAGTAACTCTAAGACAATTAGCGATCGGTTGCAAACTCGTCTGCAACAACGTCTAGAGCAACAGCAGGCTACTCCTGAAATTTATCAATCAGATTTGCCACTGACTGACAAAGGCAAACAACCAAAAAACTTGGCAAATCCACCTAAAACTAAACAACAAGAGAATTTAGCCAAGCCACCCAAAATCAAACCTGGCAAGTACCGTATTATTAATGCTGCTGTTCCTGGTTATGCTTCAGGTAATGAGTTGGCACAGATTGCTTTACAGGTGCTGAAATACCAGCCTGATTTAATTATCATGCTAAACGGCTATCAAGACTTAATGTTGCCAAGCGATCGCAAAGCGACTCAAATTCCTGTGGCTCAAGTTGCTCAAAACGAGCAACCTAATAGCTTAGGTACTTATCTAGATCGACTGATTGAACCCCTGCTCAAAGAAAGTTATTTGGCGAAGGTAACTGCTAAATACTGGGACAAATCACAACCCGAAGATGTTAAAGCAGATTTTCTCCTAGATGAGCAAACTTCTAACCTAGTTAGGCATTTACCCCAAAACAAACCAGAACTGGAAAAAAGAATAGCTCGCTATGTGGAACATCAAAAACAAATTCTTAATTTGAGTACCGCAGCACAAGTACCTTTATTAATTGCCATCCAGCCAGAAATTACAGGACGAAATCCCAGTAAACTAGATTCTACTGAAGGAGAAATCATCACCGAACTAGGTAGAACCTATATTGAGAAAGTTAGATCGGACTATCCCGCCTTTACTAATGCTGCTTTCAAGCTGGCACAATCCTATCCCAATAATATTAAGGTACTGAATTTATACAAATTGACCGATAAATATCCTTCCCCTAGTTTTATCGATTCAATTCATCTTAGTGAAGTAGCTAACGAGAAGTTGGCAGAACAGCTTTACTATGGCATTGCTAGTATACCGAAAATGCAGCAAACACCTCCGCCAGCAAAAGCGTTACAGCCTGTATCTGCTCAAGATAGTCAGTAAAGTAGCAGCGCGTTGCACAGAAGAGGTAGTAAGCTCACCCACGGCTAAAAGCGCGCGATGCTCTCGCCAACCGCTAAACCTTGGTGTTTCAGTAGCCCCAAATCTATCGGACAAGCCAATAAATCCGAACCTCGGAGAAGGCTTACAACCCCTCCAATAATTCTCACTCCGTAAATTTATGACAACAGAAATTAATGCTCTATTTGAGCAAGTTAGCGATCGCTTGAAACAATTAGGTAATGGTGTTGCTGACTTGGCTCAAAACCACGCAGATATTTTAGATAGTCTAACTATCCAAGATTCTTTACTAAAGTTTCGACAGGCTTATGAAGAATCAGTAGGTAGGTTAGCCAATCCTAATTTCACTATTGCTACTATTGGCACGACTTCTTCGGGCAAATCAACGATTGTTAATGCGTTAATTGGGCGTAAAATTGCTCCTATCGAAGCAGGAGAAATGAGTGGGGGCATATTAACTATTAAGCATTCCAAGGAGTTTAAATTATTAATCGAAGAGACAGAGGGAGCGCAATGGTTAACGGGAGAGTGGAAAGACATAAGTGAAAGAGAAATATACGCCCGCATCCGCAACGGGGTGATGTTTCCCTATCATCAAGCTCGACAACAACAAGAATTGATTGCACCACAAGTTACGGCTTATGTTCCGATTCTAGCAGCCGAAGATTCTAGTTTATTAGGCTTGCCCGAAGGGATAGGTATTGAATTTATCGATCTACCAGGATTAAAGTCAATTCAAGATCGCGATAATCTTAAAGTGATTCAACAACAGGTTCATAAAGCCTTTAGCTTGGTTGCACTTGATTATTTACAAGTAGACGATCTCCATCGTAAGCGTTTGTTAGAAGAATTAAAAAAGGTTGTCGAGTATTTACAAGGACGTACTGACTCGATGATTTTTATTCTTAACCGAGTAGATCAAAGGGGACAAGACGATATTACGATCGCCGAAAGAATTGAACAATTGCAGTTAGAAATACAGGCAACTCTAAATTTAGAGCGGTTACCCGATATTATTCCTTTAAGTGGTAGATTTATTTACTATGCTCAGTGTGCTTGGGGAACAGTACCTCTTAATAATAATTCTGCTGTAGATGCTGCTACACGTCGACAATACTTGAGCGGAATGTTAAAAGACTGTTCTAGTTTAATTCGCTCTCATGTTTCCGAAGATAAAACCCTCAAAAAGTGGTTTAGGGATATAGAAGATCGGGTGGATGATAGCGATACTATAGATGACGAAAGTATGCGAAAAATACTCCGTCATGTCAATAGTTGGAGTGGAGGTGATCGCCTGTGGCAATGTATGCGCGATCGCGTTCGAGAATCTTTTTCGGAATTGGTTGTTTTACCTGCTTTAATCGATGTCCTTGAAAACTACAAGCATTTAGTTAATACCATTAATGTAGAAGTCAATATTAAAAAGATTGGCAAGAAAGAAGAACTAGAAAACAAACAGCAGAATATTATCGATGGTAGCGAAAGATTAATTAGAGAGGTTGAAAATATCCGCGATCGGTTTCAGCATGAAATAAAAACAATAATCGATCTCTTAAAACAAGATAGTCAAACCGCTCGCAATACTCTAGAACAAAAAGGTATGAAAGGCTTTGATTCTTTTTACGATGCTGTTCGACAAGTTGAAGAAGATTTAGTAGTAGAACTTATTTCTCCTGTAAGAAATGCTTTTGAACAAGATCAAGGAACTTATGAATTAGAAGAAGAATTAACTAAAGTTGTTACTCCTCCAAAAGCCAGAGCGATTGCTAAAGCTTACGATTTAGTAAACCGCAAATTAAATAAATTTAAGTCAGATGATTCTGGTTATTTTATTAGACAAGTTCGCCACGACAATCAAGAAAAAATTCGTAGTATGGAACACGCTGAAAAAGCAGTTCGTTCTCTTTATTATACGATGCGTAAAGCTATTTCTAGTAGGGCAGAATTTACTTTGCAAGGACAAACTAAACAATTCGAGATAGGATTACTATCTTTATTTAATCAATTAATTGAAGAACTAAAAAATGTTTGTGAACAAGCACTTCCTGATCTCGATCTAGATAAAGTAATTATCTCTGATTTTCATAATCATCTTACTCAGAACCCGCCTCAACTACCAGAAGAACTGTTTAGCTTCTCGGATACTATTAAACAAAGTACTACTAGTAAGCGAGAAGTAGTAGGTAACAAAAAAGAAACCCAACACTATACAGAAGGTAGTTGTTTTAAACAGGAAAAAACCCGAACTGTTACTAAAAATATCTATGACGATATTGAATATCGAGAATTAAAGCTGCCAGACTATAAAAATATGGCGAGACAGTGGGCGAATGGAATTACTGAAGAAAAACAAAAACTTTGGGATATTCTTGATGATTGGATTAGTAAGTATCTAGAGCGAGTCACTAAAGAATTCAACTTGGCTATTGATAAGGCAATTAAATCTACAGAAAAGGCTTTCGACAAACAATTACAAGATATTGAAAGAGATGCGGTTAAGCAGGAAGAATCTTGGCAACAATTTGAACAAGAACTAAATTCTGTTACTGAAATTTATCAACAACTTAGATAAAAACTATTTCGATATGAACTCTGGTTATCGCTTAACTCCTTTTCATTTTCTGGAAAAATTTGATTTTATTTTAGAGCAACTTTCTGAAAATCGAAAAAATTCAAATTTAGATGCAGCTATTATTGCTTGGTGTAATGAATTATCCTTAGATGAAATTTTTCCAAAAGTATCTCAAGAAATTATTGCAAATCAAAATTTATGGATACAACAAAATAAAATTTTGAAAAATACATTGAAATTATATCGCCAACTTTTAGTAATAACAGATAAAAAAATAACTGGAGGAATAGGTAACTCATTTAACACACTTGACAATATTTCTAGCAAGGATTTTTATCATAATATTCAGGAGGTAAAACAAAAAATGAATACTAAATCAATAATTATTGTTGCTTTTGTTCTTACAGGTGTAGGCTTATTACTTTATCTTTTAAATAAGAAAGGTAGTAATTCTAATCTTCAATCCAAAAATCAAACCACTAATTATTCTAATTATATTCTTCCAATTGAAGAAAAATATATTTTGGCTTTGCTGATAAAAAGTGATCGCTATCAAGATTTGATTCATTCATTGAAGAATAACAGTCGCTTACAACCAGAAGATAGCTCTAAACTATATGGTGCAACTCAAGGTTTATGGATTGAAACAACGAGCAAATTTGAGCAGTCACAAATTAAACAAGAATTAATCAATTGTAAGACAGTTGGCACAACATCTGAATACGACGTTCATTTTGTCACCATAGAATTAGATGAAGATGATTCTAGATTCTATCCTAATGTTAATCCAATGGATCGTAGAGATGCCTTTATCGACTTAGGAAAGCGATCTCCTCAAGTCACAGTCTCTCGCAGATTATCGTGTAAAGCTTATGAAAATACAGAGTTTTACAGTCGCTAATTTGAGATAACACTGATGATAATTAATCCTACTTTTTTAATTCAAGATCCTGCCATAATTCAAGGTTTAATTAATGGTACTTTAACGCGATACGGTGGTGTCATCAGGGAAGCAGCAACGGGTCAAATTGTTCGTCATTTAGTAGAATCTCCAGGACTTACAGGCAATTTAATGACTGTTGTTGCTAATCCCATTTTAGGAAGTGCCAATTTAGCTACTAATGCAATCGGTCATGGTATTAGTATTAATAAACTTAACCAAATTCAACGAGTACTGCCCTCAATTTTACAAATGTCTCAAATAGCAGCAGGGGCTAGCGTACTAAATATTGGCATTAGTGCGGTAGGATTTGCTTATATGGGTTATAAACTACACAAAATCCAAAGTTCTTTGGGTCAAATTCAGCAGTCAATGGAAGCTGGATTTAAAAATATTGACCAACGTTTGGATGCTTTATCTGGACAATTAGCATATTTACATTTACTGGTACAAGAAAATCGACAAGGACAAGTTCAACTTGCAGATGCTATAAGCCAACTCCATCGCACGATACTATTTAAGGAAATCGCCGAATTACGTGCTGAATTGATTGAGAAAAGTCGTTTCCCCGATACTTCTGTTAAGTCAGCCTTAAAAGTTGCTTCTAAAGTACGCATGATAATGTCCGACCAAGTATGGCAAATCGTCCCCGAATTAGAACCTCAAAAGATGTTATTAGCTGATGTTGCTACTCAAGGGTGGGCAGTAGCTACAGCAACAGAAGCACATTTATTACTAGAAGTGGGGATGTTTGAGGAAGCACAAGAATTACTAAGTTTAGAAGTTCCAAAATTCAAACAAAATGCCGAACAATGGGCAAATAATTTATTAAGTACAGAACGTCTCGAACTAAATACAGCCTATCGATTTACAGCCCCAGTATTTAAGCAGCATATTAGTCAAGAAAGAGTAAATAGAATCGTCAATGTTTCTTCAAGTGATCGTAAATTACCTTTAGACAAAAAACAAGAAAAGCAAGATGATATCGCCGTTGAATTTCAAATGTCTTATGCTTCTCAATTTGACGGCAGTTGGATTTATCAACAAGTAGCAGTAGCTGAATATCTTGATACTTTTAGTGAATTATCTGCTAGGTTAGAAACCTTACAAGATTTTACGACTCTGTGCCAAAAAAATAGAGTTAAAAGTAGTCTTGAGCTATTACCTAAGGCACAAAACGATAATAGTTGGTACATACTACCAAGTTAAAAATATTTTCGGTATAAACTAAAGTACCTTTTAAAAGCCCCGTTGCCGAGTCGAAATTCCGTGACTCGGCTAAAAGCACGTTGGCTTCCTTTCTCCCGTCTATCTCAGTGAGTGGCGAGTAGTAATATTTAAAATTTTAAGTTTATTGCTCACTGTGACGCGAGCTTGCGAGCTAATCCTTTAGGACTCACTGGTAATTGCTTTTTTCCTAGCAGAGATAGATTTGGCTTCGATAAAAATATTTTGAATCTCCAAGTGCTGAATTCTAATGGAACTTTCTAAACGTTCAACGGCGATTTCTAATTCGTCGGTTTCGAGATCATCGACAAAGTTAATTTCTAGGTTGAGTAAAATCTCTTGAGGGCCAAAATGGAGGGTGAGAACCTTAATTACATTTTCTACTGCGGGGTCATCATTGATAATCTTTTTAATACTAGCTATAGTTTCGGCGGTGGCTCCTTCCCCAATTAATAAACCTTTACTTTCTATCGCCAGTAAAGATGCTACTCTGCACAAAATTACGCCAATGACAATTGAGGCTACTCCATCCAAATAAATATTACCTAACAAATGCCCACTCAATACCCCTACAAAGGCGACAAACAGACCAATTAAGGCTGCGGTATCTTCAAACAAGATGGCAAATACTGTCGGATCTTTACTAGCACGAATTGCTTGCCAAAAGTTATCTTCACGTTTACTGGCCAAAAATTCCTGTAGCGCCACATTCCAAGAATAACCTTCAAAAATCACAGCTAACCCCAACACCCCGTAATTCCAGCGCGGATCCGTTAAAGGCTGAGGATGTCTAATATGTCCAATTCCTTCATAGATCGACATTCCGCCACCAATGGCGAAGATAAACAGAGCCACAATTAAAGTCCAGAAATAAAGCTCTTGACCATAGCCAAAAGGATGGCTGTCATCTGCTGGTTGTTTACTCAAGCTCCTAATAACAGTAGCAATTGATTTCCCGTATCAACTACAGAATGAATTCCTTCGGAGAGCATAGCCGAACTTCCAGTAATTGAAGCGGCAATAAATTTAATTATGGCGATCGCAAAATTGGCAGCCATCGCTGCATAGATGGTCTTTTTAGCTGAACCAGACATTATTACTCTAAAAGTATTGTTTAAAATTATGAGGTAGAAAAACTGCAATCAGATTAAGCTTTACTAGTACGTAAGTGTAAAGTGACAATATGTAATATATTTAAAGCAGATGAACTACGTAAATTGTTATGTATCGTAAGATTATATAGCTCGGTAGGTTTGATAAACTTGACGTTGAAGTTCAATGGCTCTTATTTTATGTAGTCATAAAACCAAAAAAATTAAGAAAGTTGCCTTTGGTATTTTTCTTGATTAAAACAACATTAAAATTCATTTTCAGGAGACTAATCAATTATGGTTCAACGAGGTTCTCAGGTCAGAATTCTTCGTCCAGAATCCTATTGGTATAACGAAGTTGGCTCAGTTGCATCGGTAGACCCAAGCGGTATTCGCTACCCTGTAGTCGTGCGCTTTAACAAAGTTAATTATGCGGGCGTAAACACAAATAATTATGCAGAAGCAGAATTAAAAGAAGTAAGCCCACCTGCCAAAAAAGCAGCTAAAGCCCCAGCTAAAGATAAATAGCTCAAACAAGGTTAGTTTTAGTTTTAAATTAGCTAGCTTTTCATGATCCCTCGGTAGCCAAGTTTTACTGGGGGTTTTTAGTCAATGAGCAATGAACAATGCAACAGTAAGCAATCAGTTGTAGGGTGGGCATCGTCAATCAAAATAACAAAGACTGGCTACTTTAGATAATGCCCACCAGTTTTGTCAATAATCAGTAAGATTATTGTTGATGACATAAAAAAGGAACAGAAATGAGTTCTCCCCTCGCTTCGCCAACTTTGACCTGTAGACCTTCTCCGCCAGCTTTCGTGCGGATATAGCCTAAGCCAAAAGAGCCAGTGGGAGTGTCAGTATAGCTAGTTAAGATGCCAATTTTACTATCTTCTAGAGTAATTGGTGTTTGGGGTTCAACAGGCTGGTTTAATTTAATGCCCCACAACTTCTGTTTGACTCCCTTATAAGTATTTAAACGGGCAATAGTTTCCTGTCCAATATAGCAGCCCTTTTCAAAAGATATAGTCTGCCAAAGTCCTGCCTCCAGTGGATTATAGTCTTCTGTTAATTCTCGATCTGGAGTTGGTCTACCCTGTTGGATCCGCAGATTTTCCCACAGGCGATCGCCAAAAGGAACAGCTCCTTCGGCATTGAGTTTCGACCAAACTGCTCCAGCAGCATTGCGATCCATGATTAGAGTATATCCAGGAGTTACTAAACCACTTCCTTGGGCAACTCTTAGCGCAACACCAGCAATATTCACAAGCTGGTTATCTGCTACATCCGTTAGGGAAATAGTCTCAGAAGTTAAGTTTGATAATAAAGTTTGGCTTTGTTGACCTAGAAGGCTAAATATAGCTGTATTTTCTGAAATGTCAGTTAATTCAACTCGATCAAAGGGAAAAATAAAGCGATCGAGCCAAGCCAGAAGCTGCTGACGACGATGGGGGGAAACTAAGACTAAAACAGCATCTTCGGTAACATATGCCGTAGCCAAATCTAAAGTTCTGGCAGTAGAAGTTACAAATACCGTATCACAACCTTGTCCTGGCTTGAGTTTTTCAAAGTCATTAGTGCTTTGATTGTGGAGATAGCGCAGTCGATCTGACCCAGTAATTTGCAGTAAACCCCAATGAGAGCGATCGCTAATTGCCACACCACGATCTATTGCAGCTAAAGCTTGGTCATCATGACCAAAACCCAGAACAACCCCCTGGTTATCAAAAATTGCGCCCGCTGATGCTTGTATTTGTTTTAATTCCATTACGCTCATGATTGATTTCGCTCTCATTGTGATGAGACTATTTACTATTTATTATCTTGCGATAATTACCAATAATTTTGCTGATGACCGTAAAATCTGACTAGTCTGACAAGATTTGCTTATTGATTCCCTTCACAATCTGACTGAGTAGGATTAATTAGATTAAAAAAGTTACAATTATTTAACAAAGGCTATTTAGTTTTTAGCTCAATGGGTCTAAGTAGACGCGGACAATTCTTTAATATCTCAAAGAGATCGAAAGTCTGTAATAAAAACTGGTCTAAATTTATTTTTAATTGGCTAAAAGCTAAAAGCTAAAAGCTAAAAGCTAAAAGCTAAAAGCTAAAAGCTAAAAGCTAAAAGCTAAAAGCTAAAAGCTAAAAGCTAAAAGCTAAAAGCTAAAAGCTAACCGCTGCGCGGTCTTAATCACCGTAGCTAATTTTCAATTACTCTAACCTCTAACTAAATTTTTGTAGTGGATACCTCTCAAACCAATTCCGTCACTTTCGACTCTATAGATTCAGCTTTGGCTGAGATCAAAGCAGG
Organism: Pleurocapsa minor HA4230-MV1; assembly: GCA_019359095.1. Taxonomy (NCBI): domain Bacteria; kingdom Bacillati; phylum Cyanobacteriota; class Cyanophyceae; order Pleurocapsales; family Pleurocapsaceae; genus Pleurocapsa; species Pleurocapsa minor. The sequence continues at coordinate 48,713 of JAHHHZ010000022.1, forward strand.
GCGTTCAATAGTTGTCGTCGACGATGAAAACCGAGAAAACGAGGGAGATTTGATCTGTGCGGCTCAGTTTGCCACCCCCAGTATGATTAATTTTATGGCAGTGGAGGCAAGGGGGTTAATTTGTTTAGCGATGACAGGCGATCGCCTTGACGATCTCGATCTGCCCTTAATGGTTAGCAAGAATACCGATAGTAATCAAACTGCTTTTACCGTGAGCATTGATGCATCCCCCAAGTTGGGTGTCACCACGGGAATCTCCGCCGACGATCGCGCCCGCACTATTCAAGTGGCAATTAATCCCGCTAGTATTCCTGAAGATTTGGTTCGCCCTGGACATATTTTTCCGCTGCGCGCTAGGAATGGTGGAGTGTTGAAACGAGCGGGACATACGGAAGCAGGAGTCGATTTAGCTCGATTAGCAGGGCTATATCCTGCGGGGGTGATTTGTGAAATTCAAAACCCTAATGGTTCAATGGCACGTCTACCTCAGTTGGTTGAGTATGCCAAAGAACATGACCTTAAATTAATTAGCATTGCCGATCTTATTAGCTACCGCCTCAAGCACGATCGCTTTGTCTATCGAGAAACTGTATGTCAGTTTCCCAGTCAATTTGGTGACTTTAAAATTTATGCCTATCGTAATGCTTTAGATAATACAGAGCATCTGGCGATCGTTAAGGGAGATCCTAGCGAGCTAGCTACTAAACCAGCAATGGTTAGGATGCATTCAGAGTGCCTCACAGGAGACGCTTTAGGTTCAATGCGCTGTGACTGTCGAATGCAGCTACAGGCAGCTTTAAAGATGATTGAAGCTCATGGTTTGGGAGTGGTGGTATATCTGCGTCAAGAGGGTAGAGGGATTGGTCTAGTTAATAAGCTCAAAGCCTATACCTTGCAGGATATGGGTTTAGACACCGTAGAAGCCAACGAACGCTTAGGATTCCCTGCCGATCTGCGGGATTATGGGATGGGCGCGCAAATTTTAAATGACTTAAGCATCAAACAGATCCGCCTGATTACCAATAATCCGCGCAAAATTGCTGGTTTGAAAGGCTATGGGTTAGAAATAGTCGATCGCCTCCCTCTGTTAATTGAAGCCACTGATTACAATTCTCAATATTTGGCAACTAAAGCCAAAAAACTAGGTCACTTATTACTCCAAACATATTTAGCTACCGTCGCGGTTTCTTGGTCAGAGGGAACAATCTCCCCTGAAGCTCAGTATGAAAAGCTCGATAAAATTCGCTATCTAGCTAAGGAACAGGATTTCTTAGTCCAGGAAGAAGCTAGACCCATTGCGATCGCTTTATTTAGTGATGCTAATTTGATCTTTCATTTGGGTTTCGATCAGCCAAATTTAGCTGACGCTAGTTGGTATCAAGACTGTAATCATCCTTATCTAGCAGGGGTGTTAAAAATACTCGACCAGCTAACTACCTGGCAAGATATTAGCCGTTTAGAGTTTTTAATCGCTCCTGGAGACGATCCTATGTCTAGTTTACAAATCAAGTTAGATCGTCAGCATCACCATTTAACTCAAAAGCCGTCTCAGTTGTGCAAGGCGATCGAAAATCAAATGATTTATAGTTTTAGCCACGAGCATAAGTGATTTGGCAGTTAATATTTCTGATTGAATCAACATCAGCTATAAATTATTTACTGACGTTACGCAGGGAAGAATTAGTAATTACAATTATGTAGGGAGACAGGGAGATCTTACAAGGGTAGGTTTTTTACAATCAGGAAATCTACAACTGACAATCTGTTTCCAATCTTTGAGATGTTGATTTGATTTTATCTCTCAAGCATTTTATTTAGTTTCTTATTTTACTTTTATCTCTTTTTTGAGCCTTTACTCACACCTTGGTAAAAAACCTACCCTTGTGAGGAATCATCAAGTCCCCCATTACTCCTCTACCAGTAAAGCTTTGAACTTGCTTGTTACCCCGTTAGGCGATCGCTCAAAGAAAAACCATCTCAATCAAGAGTTTTTTCGGCTATTAGCTATTAGACAAATATGTCACCAGAATGAGATAATTTCTAGCATACTGTTTATTAAGAAAGCCTTAAGACAAAAGATTTTTTAATATCGGCAATATTGAGGGTGAGCAAAACACAATTTTATCAATGACGAAAACAGCGTGGGTCTTCCCTGGGCAAGGTTCTCAGGCAATAGGAATGGGAGTGGAGCTACAGGATCTTCCTGTTGCCAAAGCAAAATTTGAACTAGCAGAAAAGATATTAGGTTGGTCTGTTTTAGATATTTGCCAGGGAGACGAAACAACTTTAGCCTGTACTCTTTATACTCAGCCTTGTTTATATGTTGTTGAATCTATTTTAGTCGATCTTTTGCAGGAAAAAGTTGAGCTACCACAGTTAGTTGCAGGTCATAGTTTAGGCGAATATGTGGCTTTATATGCAGCAGGAGTCTTCGATTTTGAATCTGGATTAAGGCTAGTTAAGAAAAGAGCTGAATTAATGGATAGTGCCGATGGCGGTAAGATGGCAGCATTAATGAAGTTCGATCGCGCTCAATTAACTACAGCTTTAAACAATACTCCTGACGTAGTTCTGGCTAATGATAATAGCGAAGCTCAAGTAGTTATCTCTGGTACTCCTGAAGGGGTAGAAAATGTCTTGAGTCAAGTCAAAGCCAAAAGAGCGATCGCTTTGAATGTATCTGGTGCTTTTCACTCTCCTTTGATGCAGGATGCGGCTGAACAATTCATGACAGTCTTAGAATCGGTCGAATTTAAGCCAGCAAAAATTCCCGTGCTTTCTAATGTTGAACCTAGTCCGACAACCGATAGCCAAGTATTAAAAACCAGGCTAACTCAACAAATGACTAGTTCTGTTCGTTGGCGCGAAACTATGCTCCAATTCTCCCAAGCTGGGGTAACTGAAATTAGCGAAATTGGGCCAGGAAAAGTCTTGTGTGGCTTAATTAAAAGGACTTGCCCAGAAATTGTCTTAGAAGCGATCGCGACAGCAGAACAGTTAGAGGCCAAAACACCTGCTTTAGTTTCTTAAACAAGACCCTGTATTCTATTGTTTAGGGATTTGGGGATTTGCCCTAAAGGACTCCTAAAGGATACCGCTTCGCATATAGCTTCGCGTCGGGGATTTAGGGATTTGGAGCAATAATTATATTATCTTCCTATTTCCTATTTTCTTTCGATCGCGTCTGCTACCCGACAGACATCATACATTTGCTGCACATCGTGAACTCGTAGAATATCTGCACCTCTGGCGATCGCTCCATAACAAGCAGCAGCCGTCCCCCAGATTCTCTCTTTGGGGTCGTTTTGATGCAGAATCGGCCGCAGAAAACTTTTGCGTGATACCCCCACCAACATGGGTAAAGAAAAGGCTTTTAATTCATTTAAACGCTGGAGCAATTCAAGACTTTGTTCGGCTTGCTTGGCAAAGCCAATCCCAGGATCGATGATGATTTTAGAGCGAGAAATACCAGAGGCGATCGCTTTATTCACCTGAGTAGTCAAAAATTCGGCTACTTCTGAGACTACATCTTGATAGTCAGTCAAAGACTGCATCGTTTGCGGATTACCTCGAATATGCATCAAAATAATTGGCACATTTAACTGAGCTACGGTGGTAAACATTTGAGCGTCAAAAGTCCCGCCAGAAATATCGTTGACAATATCTGCACCAGAAGAGATCGCTTGCTGTGCCACTTGAGCTTTGGTTGTATCGATCGAGATCGGAATTGAACTAATTTGCCGTAGCTGCTCAATTACAGGAATAACTCGTCGTAACTCTTGTTCTATTGACACTGATTCGGCATGAGGACGAGTCGATTCTCCACCAATATCAATAATGTCTACGCCGTGAGCAATCATGTCTCTGGCTTGATTTAAGGCAGTTTCAACACTGTCGAATTGACCACCATCACTAAAACTATCGGGAGTTACGTTGAGAATTCCCATCAAGTAAGTTTTTTCTCCCCAGTTAAAAGTGCGATCGCGAATTTTCCAAGCCATATTTAAGAAATAGGAAGTAGGAAATAGGAAATAGGAAATAAGAAAGATAATGGGTAATTAAACTAGATCTAAAACCTTAGTCGGATACCAAAAGAAAGATATTTATCGACAATAACCAATAAAGTATTGATTATTTTACTGTAACCAACATCCTCAGTTGCAATCAATATTTAGTATTTTATATTTAATCATCATAATGAAAGAAATAGCCGTAGCCAGAATCAGCGATCTGCAAAATGGGCAAATGCAGCAGATTGAAGTAGAAAACTCGCAAATATTATTATCTAAAATCAACGATCAATATTATGCTACTAGCGCATTCTGTACCCACTATGGCGCACCTTTAGCTAAGGGAGTATTATCTGGCGAAAGAATAGTTTGTCCTTGGCATAATGCTTGTTTTAATGCGATCGCAGGACAGCAGTTAGAACCTCCTGGCTTAGATTCTTTGACTCATTTTGCGGTGAGAGTTGAGGGAGAGCAAGTATTGGTCAAACTACCTGACGAAATACCCCAGAAACGTACTCTGTCAATGGCAAGACATGAACCAAGTGTAGATTCTCGTACTTTTGCCGTTTTAGGTGCAGGAGCAGCAGGTATGGCAGCGGTAGAGATGCTGCGTCAACAGGGTTTTCAAGGCAAAGTGGTTTTAATCAGTGCTGAATCAAAGTTACCCTATGACCGTACTAAGTTAAGTAAAAACTATCTTCAAGGCAATGCTAAGGCAGATAGCTTACCTGTACGAGACTGCCAATTTTATGATGACCACAACATTGAATTACGTTTTGGTCAAGCGGTAACTGAAGTTGATGCTTTAAATAAAAAAATTACTTTTGCCGATCATTCTGAACTCGAATTTGATTCACTACTATTGGCAACTGGTGGTTTGGCGCGAAAACTAGATATTCCTGGCTCTGATTTGGCTAATATTTTTACTATCCGTCAGCCTGAAGATGTTGATTCGATCTTGGCTGTAGTAAAAAATGCTCAACAAGCGGTGGTAATTGGCTCTAGCTTTATCGGTATGGAAGCAGCAGCTAGTCTGACTCAGCAAGGATTAGATGTTATGGTAATTTCTCCCAGCAAAGTTCCTTTCCAGAAAATTTTAGGTGAGCAACTCGGCAAAATGTTTCAGCAGGTTCACGAATCTCAGGGAGTTAAGTTTCAGTTTGAAACTAAAGCGATTGAGTTAATTGGCAATGAGCAAGTTGAGTCTGTGGTTCTAGATAATGGAACGCAAGTAGCTGCCGATCTGGTTATTGTCGGTATTGGTGTTGAACCAAATACTAGCTATCTTACAGGAGTCAAACTACACGAAAAAGATCACAGTATTCCTGTTAACAATTATCTGCAAACTGAAATAAACGATATTTATGCTGCGGGGGATATTGCTCGGTTTCCTTATGCGCCGATGAATAAATCGACACGTATTGAACATTGGCGTTTAGCAGCACAGCAAGGCAGAATTGCTGCGGCTAATATGCTTAACAGTAATCAACGGCAAGAGGTGGAGCAAATCGTACCATTCTTTTGGTCAGGTCAATACGATCTTAAACTGCGTTATGTCGGTCATGTAGAGGAGTGGGATGAGATTAAAATAGACGGAGACTTAGAATCAGCATTTCTGGCTTACTACCTTAAAGATGAACAAATTATGGCAGTGGCAGGAATGAATCGCGATCGCGAATTGGCAGCAATTTCCGAATTAATGCGTCTCCAAAAAATGCCCCAGGCAACGGCTATCAAAGATACAGAAATTAATTGGCTCGACATGATTCGATAAAAAAAGTAATAATACTTAATAATTAAGCAATCAAGTAATCAGTAATCATTAATGAATCACTACGACATAATAATCATCGGTGCAGGTGCAGGTGGCGGAACTGTGGCATATTCCCTCGCACCTACAGGTAAACGTATTTTAATTATCGAACGTGGTGGATATCTCCCTAAAGAAGATGATAATTGGAATCCAGAAGCAATTTTTCAGGGTAGAAAATATCAGGTAGAGGAGCAATGGCTAGACCATCAAAACAATAGTTTTAGACCCCAAGCTTTCTATAACGTCGGGGGAAATACCAAAGTCTATGGTGCAGCCTTGCAAAGAATGCGTGAACAAGATTTTGGGGAAGTACAACATCATGGGGGAGTTTCCCCAGCCTGGGAACTGACTTATCAGGACATGGAGTCTTATTACACTCGCGCTGAAAGTATTTTTAAAGTTCACGGAACAAAAGGCGAAGATATTACCGAACCACCAATGTCGGCAGAATATCCTTTTCCTGCGCTACCTCACGAACCACGAATGCAGGAGGTAGCCGATGAATTAGGCAAGTTGGGTCTACATCCTCATCACTTAACCCTAGCAGTCGATCGCAATGTTGATGATCCCGATAATAGTCCCTGTATTCGCTGTAGCACTTGCGATCCCTATCCTTGTAAAATCGATGCTAAATTAGATGCGCAAATTGCCTGTGTCGATCCTGCTACGGCATACGATAATGTAGAAATTATGATCGATACCTTGGTAACTAAGTTAATCACTGACGCTAGTGGTCAGAAGATTACCACAGTTGAGGTTGAGGTAAATGGTAATCAAGAACAATATAGCGCCGATACTTTCATTGTTTCTTGTGGTTCGATTAATTCCGCCGCTTTACTATTGAGATCGAAAAACGAACATCACCCCGATGGCTTAGGTAATTCTTCAGGAATGCTGGGTCGCAACTTGATGTTACATAACCATTCTTCCATAGTAGCGATCGCCGAAAAACCCAATCCAGTCAAATTTCAAAAAACTCTCGGCTTTAACGACTTCTATTTTGGCAGTCCCGATCATGACTATCCCCTCGGACAAATTCAAATGACGGGTAAGTCTAAATGGAATCGTCTGGCACTCTTTGCCCCTGGTTCTATCCCTCAACCTACTTTAGAATATATGGCAGACCACGCTGTAGACTGGTGGCTGACCAGCGAAGATTTACCCGACCCCAATAACCGCGTAACTGTAACTGAGGAAGGCAAAATTAAAGTCGATTTCACCCGCAATAATCTTAAAGCTCATGAAGATTTTGTCGATATGTGGCAAAGCTATCTCCGTAAGGTAGATTTCTTCCTCTTTATGGTGAACACAGTTCCTCTATCGGCGGTGTGGCATCAGGTCGGTACTTGCAAATTTGGTTCAGACCCCAAAACTAGCGTCCTTAACCTCAATTGCCGTACTCATGATCTTGATAATCTCTATGTGGTTGATGGCAGCTTCTTCCCATCTATGGGTGCAGTAAATCCCACCTTGACCATTGTGGCAAATGCTTTACGAGTAGCGGATCATCTCAAAGATAGTCTATAGTAGCCTATCAATTTTGAATTGAGGAATTGAGGTGAAAAAATAGGTAGTAGGTAGTAGGTAGTAGGTAGTCCTAAAGGATAAGCTTCGCAAATAGGTAGTAGGCAAACTAAACGCTCTTAATAACTCGACAAGGATTGCCAACTGCAACAACATTGTGGGGTATATTTTTAGTAACTACGCTACCTGCACCAATAGTAGTATTTGAGCCGATAGAAACCCCAGGACAGACAATTACCCCACCACCAAGCCAAACATTGTCACCAATCGTAACTGGCGCTGCTAGCTCTTTACCAGATAGTCTTAAATTAGGATCGGTAGGGTGATAGGCAGTGTAGATTTGAACTTTGGGTGCAAGTAAAACGTTATTGCCCAAATGTACTTCGTTACAATCAAGAATCGTACAGTCAAAATTAATTAATAAGTTGTCCCCAGCAAAAATATGGCAACCATAATCACAGTAAAACGGCGGTCTAATCGCCAAGTTAGTCCCGATTTTGCCAAATAGCTGAGAAATTATCTGCTGGTGTTGTAAGGGATCGGGAGGAGAAAAGTTAAAGCGATGAAGTAGTTGGCTTGCTCTTAACTGCATCCGAGTCAATTCTTCATCCGTTGCTAAATACAACTCGTTACTTAGCATTTTCTCTCTTTCAGTTTTCTCTGGCATATCCATGTATAAAACTCTTTAGCATTAATTAAATTATGCAATGGCTCAACGAACCCTCGAATTGGAAAATTAAAGACAGAATAATTGAAGTTACCTCAACTCAAAATACAGATTTTTGGCGTAAAACCCACTATGGATTTATTAGAGATACTGGACATTTTTATTATCAACAGTTCACAGGAAATTTTATCGCAGAAGTAAAAGTTAGTGGCAAGTATCAAGATCTCTACGATCAGGCAGGATTAATGGTACGTCTGGATGAAAATAATTGGCTTAAATGCGGCATTGAATTAGTCGAGGGAGTACAGCAGATCAGCGCAGTAGTAACCCGTGACTATTCTGATTGGTCTGTTGTCCCAATGCCACATAATCCTGCTTCAATTTGGCTTAGGGTAACTCGTCGAGATTCAGCCATAGAAATACATTACTCTCTAGACGCTCAGCAATATACGATGCTGAGAATGGCTTATTTGACTTTAGCTGCGACGGTGGATGTAGGAATTATGTGTGCTTCACCAGAGGGAAAAGGTTTTACAACTGTCTTTGAACAATTCAAGATTCAATCTGAGTTTGCAGTTAAAAATGATTAAAAATAGAACATAAATACTAAAATTTGTAGCGATTAAACATCTTTTATCCAAATCCTCATCTTACCTGTCCCCTCAGACCTATATAATCACACAGGAAGCCATAGGCAAGATAAGCACCCATAGTAATCAATGCGGATTTTATTTGTATCAGCAGAAGTAGCGCCGATCGCCAAAGTAGGTGGATTAGGGGATGTCGTCGGTGCATTACCCAAAATCCTCAGAAAGCTAGGTCATGATGTCCGTATTTTTATGCCTTATTACGGTGGTTTATCAAAGAAGCTTGATATTCCCTCCGAGCCGATGTGGAAAGGTGCTGCGATGTTTAATCCCTTTGCGGTATATGAAACCTTACTGCCAGACAGTGATGTCCCGTTATATTTATTTGGTCATCCTGTTTTCGATCCCGATCGCATTTACGGAGGGGAAGATGAACCCTGGCGCTTTACATTTTTTAGCAATGGCGCAGCTGAGTTTTGCTGGAACTATTGGAAACCTGAAATAGTTCATTGTCACGATTGGCATACGGGAATGTTGCCAGTGTGGATGAATCAAGCACCTGATATTGCTACTGTTTATACCATTCATAATTTAGCTTATCAAGGCCCTTGGCGCTGGTATTTAGAGCAAATTACCTGGTGTCCTTGGTATATGCAGGGACATAATGTGATGGCTGCTGCGGTACAGTTTGCCAATCGGGTAACTACTGTTTCTCCGACCTACGCTGAACAGATCAAAACTATAGAATATGGTGAGAAGCTAGAGGGTTTACTATCATTTATTAGCGGTAAAACGAAGGGGATTCTCAACGGCATTGATGTAGATAGTTATAATCCTGCCACCGACAAGGCTTTAACCGAGAATTTTACCCATAATTCTCTAGCTAAAAGAGCCATAAATAAAGCTGCACTTCAAAAAGAATTAGGTTTAAATGTAGACCCAGATGTCTTTTTAATGAGCGTTGTCTCGCGGTTGGTAGATCAAAAAGGGATTAGCTTGCTGTTGCAGATCATCGATCGCTTTATGGCTTACAGCAATTCTCAACTGGTAGTTTTAGGAACTGGCGATCGCGAATTGGAAACTCAGCTATGGCAGCTAGCAGCACGTTTCCCAGGCAGAATGTCGGTACAGCTACTTTATAGCGACACTCTAGCACGCCGAATTTATGGTGGTTGTGATGTCTTTCTGATGCCATCTAAATTTGAACCCTGTGGCATTAGTCAGATGTTAGCCATGCGCTATGGTTGCATTCCGATAGTTAGGCGTACTGGCGGGTTAGTCGATACAGTAAGCCACCACGAACCAATGAATCAAAAAGGCACTGGCTACTGTTTCGATCGCTATGAACCGTTGGATCTATTTACCTGTATGGTGCGTGCCTCCGAAGGTTTTAGCTATAAAGATAAATGGCAAGAACTTCAACAAAGAGCAATGCTGCAAGACTTTAGCTGGGTCAAATCAGCTTTGGAATATATCAAAATGTATAAAGAAATCTTGGGACAGTCTACGGATTTAACAGTAGATGAACAGAAAAAGCTGGAGGCGTTAAGCTCGTAGTTACTATAATACGTCTGATGTGAATTAGGAAAAAGTAACGATCGTTATGCTAAGATTGCAATCAACCAAAGTGCAACCAAAATGCAACCAAAATGCCCAACATAACTATTAAGAATATCCCTGAAAATCTTTTACAAAAAATTAAAGAAAGTTCTGTTAATAACCGTCGAAGTATGAACGCAGAAATCATTTTTCGACTAGAGCAAGGATTAGTTGAAAACAAACGTAAAAAACTGAGCTTAGATAAAATACGCTCTTTGAGAGCTACTACACAACAGCATTTCCTGACAGAAGTAGAGTTGACCAAAATTAAAGATGAGGGTAGAGCGTGATTGTCGCAGACACCAATCTGATTGCCTACTTATTTATTGAGGGAGAATTTACTCTTCAAGCAGAATCGATCTATCAATTTGATCCTGACTGGGTTGCCCCGTATCTTTGGCGTTCTGAGTTTCGCAATATATTGACTCTTTATCTAAGAAAAAAAATTTTATCTTTAGCAGAAAGTAGAGCGATCGCCGATTTGGCAGAAGATCTTCTTTTAAATAACGAATTCGAGCTAAATTCAGATGCTATTTTAGATTTAGCTTTTTTTAGCTCTTTGTCAGCCTATGACTGTGAATATGTAGTGTTAGCTCAAAAACTAGGAATTAAGCTGATAACTAACGATAAAAAAATACTCCGCCTCTTTCCCGATCTGACTATCAACCTAGCAACATTTGAAAAGCGCGAAAATTAAAGGTTTTTTATGATTGTTCCCAAACCGAAATTGATTTTTAGCGATCGCAACCCAGATTAAAGCAGGAGGTAAAAAGCGATCGCTCTGTGTACTGTGATGGAAAATGCGATCGACCCTAAAACAAAATACTGGTGCGAAAACTTTTCCGATAAATTTAGACATTGCTTTACCAGAAAACACATGTGCGATCTCATTGTGATTTATGATTACAAACTAAAAAAACTATCCCTAAATTTACCAATGCCAATATTTTTGTTAAATGATTGATGACTTTAGTTTAGATAAATTACCTTCAATAAACCTTTTAAATAGAGATAAATTACCGCAAAGAGCAGGTATCTATTTTGCTGTTGATGACAAAAAGCGATTGTTATATGTTGGAAAAGCACAAAATCTTTATAAAAGATGGTTGAATCATCATAGATTCGCTCAGCTAGAGAAAATTAATAAAAAAAATACCATTATGCTGAAATGGTACGAATGTGAAAACAAAGAAGAAATTCTTACTTCACTAGAAAATTATTTTATCGAGACTTATTTTCCTGAACTCAATCAAACAAAAGTTGAATTAAAGCGAATAATTCCTGCCGAAATAACTTTAAGGGAAACATTAGTTAAAATATCTAAATATGTGATTATTTGTGGTTATGAAGAAAATAGTATTATTTTTGGATTGCCAACAGTATTTTTGAAATATGATTCACTTTCTTATAATCCCGCAAGAATTCTCAGAAGAATATTCAACGCCGATAGTAAAAAAGGCTATTTGAAATGGAGTTATTATAGCAGAAGGCAAACTACTCCTATTTGGCAAACCAAATGCAATGGAATAGCTATAGTAATAGGTTGTGACATGAATATTAATTATTATATTCAGCATGGACAAATTACAACCTTAGCTGGGATTTCGTTATTAAGTCTTGCAGAAGAAAACTATCAGCAGTGCATTTTGGAGCGAGATTGGTCGCAATCTTATCATCCGAATATAGAAGCATATGATAAAGATCCGATTTCTCTATTGTGGTCAAAAAACTTAACATTTAATCAACTTGACGCAAAAACTATTAAAAAATTTAATCAAAAAAGAACCGAATCAAAAATAGGAAAAGGTAGAGTTAGAGGTAAACAAATAGAAGTCTACTGTGAAGCTATTGGTAGAGGAAAATTTGCAATAAAAGCTTATCAAGAAGCAATAGATTGGTTTGGTGGTTGTGAAATATTGGGATTAGAAAAAGCTGATTATACATCCTCAAAAATCAACTCTGCTCCCAAGTGGTTTAAATCTCATAAGATCACAGTGAGAATTTTAGAAGAAAGTAGCTACAGATCATTATCCGCTCCAATTAGTGCAGCAAATCATGCCGAATTAGAACAAAGACTAGAGCAGATAAGACAAATTAGCCCTTGGCATCAAAAAATTAAGTTTAAACCGTAGAGAAATCTCCAATTATTTTTTTATTGTAAGGTCGCCCTGCGAGAAGACTTTGCGATCGCTTTTCTCATAACATTACAATTACGATTGGCATGAGAAGTAACTGAGCAATAAGAACTGCTTCTACCATAGCAATTACCATTACTTCCGTGGCACTACCAGAGAAATCTAAAGAACATTCAATTGCGATCGCAAACTAAAGCTCAGTACTTAACTAAAACTCCAGGCTGCTTTTGAATTGGTAAAACATCTAAAATATCAGTCTGAGAACAGTAATCAAGATCTTCATCTCCATTAAGTTTTAATAGCCTTTGTCCATGGCTACACTGACGAAAAACATTTAAGAGATTGTCTTTCCACTGTTCATAAAGAGCGATCGCACCAATCACCTCATCATTCCCAAATAGGTCGAGCAAAGACGTATCACTTTGCTGTAAAATCGACTGGGCGATCGCTCCTGCACAAGCTGTATCTTCTACGGAATAGTCTCCTTCCCAACCTGAACCGATAATCCACACGGTTTCTGGTTGAGTTTCTAGTAAATAATTAACTGCTGCTCGGCGATTGATCTGCGCTGCGGTGATTACTTGGGGTGAATGTTCGACTCGTTGCAGAGCGCGAGTCCCATTAGTTGTAGTTAGAAATAATCGTTTATCTTTGACTACGGAAGGTTTACAGGCGAGGGGAGAATTGCCCATCTCAAAGCCTTCTACCGTCATACCACCTCTTTCTCCTGCTCGCAAACGCTTATCCGCAGACCACGATTCCGCTTGACGCATCAGTTCTTCTATGTTACTAAATGTTTGAACAGCCTCAGCGCCAGCATCAAGAGCAGTGGCAATGGTGGTGGTTGCTCTTAAAACGTCAATAACTACCGCACAATCAGGTAGTCTATCTGTCGGAGTTCTCTCAGGAGTATGATAAACAAATAATTTCACGCTGGCACAAGTAAATAATTAAATACAGTCAAATACAGTCATCAAAACTTACGCAATTATACGTTATTTATCTAACCTAGATATTATTTACCGCAAAGAAGAATAACTTTGCAGTCTAAACACTCAAAGTAATGCTTGTTACTCTCCTTTAAGTCTAATTTAGCAATCTCATTTACCCTCAGAAGCGAAATTATGGAAAGCAGCGATTGTCACACCAACCCAAAACTGAGCTTGAGTTTACGCCAGTTATCGCGACTAAACCGATTGACTAATTTGCTCCTGATGGCATCGATTATTACTTTGTCCTGTAGTATTGTCCTGCAAGCCAATCCAATCATGGCACAAGAGATTGCTCAATCTCCTTCTTTAGATAAAAATAACAATACTATTTATGTCGATCCTCAAGGCGGTGATGATAATCGACTAGGTAAAAAAACATCTCCCCTGCAAACCATTACTCAAGCATTAAAAGTAGCTGCTGCTGGCAGTACGATTCAGTTAGCCAGTGGGACATATAGCGAAGCAACAGGAGAAACCTTTCCCCTGGTACTTGATAATCAGATTGTTCTCCAAGGCGATCCCCAAAATCAAGGATACAAAACAATTATTCAAGGAGATGGTTACTTCCTCAGTCCTACAGGTGCAGGACAAAATGTAGCGATCGCTGCACTCAAAGATGCAGGCGGAATCACTGGTATTACTGTCACCAACAATCACTCTAGGGGACACGGTATTTGGGTTGAATCTGCTAGTCCCCAAATAGTCAGCAATACCTTAACCCGCAATGGTAATACAGGCGTTTCTGTTAACGGTCAAAGTTCTCCATTAATCGAAAATAATTATTTTTACAACAATTTGGGTAACGGGTTACTAGTCTACGGTGATTCTCAACCTGAAGTAATTAAAAATACCTTTGAAGAAACAGGGTTTGGTATTAGCTTAGTGCAACATGCTGCTGCTAAGATTAGCGAAAATCTCTTTGATGGCAATCGCATTGGGATTATTTTGGAAGGTAGTTCCCAAGGAATTTTGCGCCAGAACGAAATTATTAATTCTGGTGAAGCTGGCTTAATGGCGATCGCTGAATCTCGCGTCGATCTTGGCACTGATGATGAACCTGGTAACAATGTCTTTCGCAGCAATAGAAAGTTAGATATTCAAAACGCTACTAGTAGCGAAATTGTGGCAGTAGGCACAGAAGTTCAAGGAGAAACCCAAGGGGACATTAATTTTGTTCAAGGAACATCTGTTGTAAGTAATGTAAGTAACGATAATTCCTTGAAGGATTTAGCACCTTTACCTCCTCTACCTCCTCGCCGAGATCTGCCACCGCCTGTAGCTCAACCTGCAACCCCCACATCAATAGAACCCGCGCCAGCCGATTTACCGGCACCGCCACCTGTAATAGCCAGCAGCACTAGTGACATTAATACAGATAACAATAATAAAGAGTTAGTATTTAGATCTTCCTCAGATTCTCTAGAAACTGCCGAGCCAGAAAATTCCCATGTCTTACCCGTACCATCCCCACCGACTATTAGCAGCTCTTCTAGCACAGCTCAAGTTAAATACAAAGTCTTAGTAGAAGTCTTAGATGATGAAGAAGCAGATGAAGTGCGATCGCTTTATCCTGAAGCTTTTGAAACCATTTTAGGCGGGGAATCTTGGCTACAGGTAGGTGCTTTTAGTAATCGGGATAAAGCCAAACGAGCAGAACAAAACTTGGTCGATCTGGGTTTAGCAACTTATCTTTTAGAATAGATGTCTAAACAGAGGTAGATGCTTTGTCCTCATCAACTCTGATAATCAATTAATTACTGGAAAAACAATGACCACAATTGTTAAGCACCGTCGCACAGGTAACGAATATATTTTGTTAGGCATTAATGGTGAGACAAACAAAGCTAATCCATCTCGCTTTATTAGTGAGCTGTTTAATCAGGAAAAGTCAGAAGTATCTTGTTCAGCAACAGTTTGTGATGTTCAGGGCAATATTTTTCTTGCTTATATTGATGATCTGGTGGTAACTGAGATAGACGGGGTTAAACCCGCCGAAATTCTGCCTGAAGCTACTTTTGAAGCCGTAAATGATAGTTCGCGATCGCGCAGCGGAGGCGGAGCCTCATCGCCAAATTCTAAAGGATTTGCACCTCCAGGCGCGCCTGTGGAGGTTGTCCAATCACCAGTTACTGAGTTTGATGAGGAGGATTTTGACGAGGAAGATTTTGAGGATGAAGATGAAGATGAACTCGATCTAGAAAGTTCTGAACCAACTGTAGCAAAGGTTTCTGTAGATGTTGTTAATAGTCTAGATGCAGCAGATCGCGATCGTATTAATGATGATGAAGATTGGATCTAAATCTTGCCACCCGATCTTAAGCTCTCAGGTATTTAATTTGTTGATTGAGATTGACGCGGTGACGGGGTGATATCAAGTCCGCTTGATTACTTCTTATAAGATCTTTGCGCCTTTGCGTCTTTGCGCGAGTTTTGATTGGGATTGTCTAAACGGACTTCATATGATGAGAAGAGAGGGAGAAAGTTTAAAAAAATAAGCATCTAAATATATAGATGCTTGCTCAATAGACTATCGAAACTGTTTTAAGAAATAATATATAAGAAATAATATATTTTCAAACCAATAAAATTAACTATATCTAATCTAAATTAGTAGGCTTTCATGCCACTTGATGTTCTAACATTGCACCTAACTGTTCGATCCCTTTATGTAAATGTCTAGTAACAGTCATGGGACTAATGCCAATATGTTTAGCAGCTTCTTTACGGGGTAGATCCCAAAGAAATACACATTCGATCGCCGCTTTGGTTTTATCTTCTAATTGGTTCATGGCTCTTTGTAGCTGAAGCTTATCATCTTCTAGTTTACGTTGTTTCATATAGTTTGGATCGGCGATCGTGTCACCAAAAGTAATTGATGAATCCAACGAATTATTAACTACTGCATCTAAACTAATTGGCAGACGATTTTGCAAGGCTAGCTGACACTCACTCCATTCTGCTAAAGGAATACCCAAACCAGCAGCTAATTCAGTATCTTTAGGTAAACGTCCTAGTTGTTCAATTAAATCTTTACGTAGTTTTTTACCTCTAGCATAAAGTTCTTGCCACCTGCGGGGAATCCGCATCATGCTACCTTTATCTCTTAAATAGTGCAGCATTTCACCACGAATATAAGGAATCGCAAAAGAACTAAATGCTGCTCCCTGCAAAGGATCGAATCTTTCGATCGCTCTAATCAAACCTAAATAACCAATTTGTTCTAAATCTTCATAAGGTTCAGCACATTTACGACAGATTTGATGTGCTACTTTTCTAACTAAACCTATATTTAACTCAACTAATTTATTACGTAATTTTAGAGAAGGATGGCGATGGTAATTTTGCAGCAATTCCATGCAGCGATAACTAAGAGTTTGTGTAGCCATAACAAAAAGTTTTTGGGATCAACAATCTATGTATATGAATCTAAATCTCATTTTCTGTTGAGAATAGAAACAATACCATCGTTGTTTTACGGAAAAAACTTAATTAAAATTTTGTATTCTCCGAACAAATACGTATTTTACGTTTGGCTATCTCTTAATTTTATTAGTTAATAAAGTGCTTATTTTAATCTAATTAAATGTAGCTTTTAACAAGTATAATTCTTTACTCAACTAAGAGTTGTGACTTTGAGTATTTAATCTTCTTCTTAGTAAAAATGCTTAGATTAATGATGATTTTATTAAAAAGCAAACAATAAGAATTAATAGCTTAATTAAAATAAAAATAGGAAGAGAAATTTCTCTTCCTGTACTGTAAAAAATATTTGGATTTAGATTGAGTTATAAAGTTATAGTTTGTTCAATTCGTCAGCAAGAATCTCAATAGTTGAACGAATTTGCGCTTCAGTATGATTGCAGGTAATAAAAAATCTTAACCTAGCAGCATTTTGCGGTACGGAAGGATAAATCATAAACGGCACGTTAATTCCTCTTTTAAACAAATTTTGCGATAGCTGAATTGATTTAAGAGAGTCCCCGACAATAATTGGGATTACAGGAGAATCTTGGCTCATGCCAGTATCTAAACCCTGTTCTTGAGCTAAGTCTAAAAATAATTTTGCTCTAGCTTGAAGGGTAGTTGCTCTGGCTGGCTCGGCTTTTAGCACCCGCACCGCTGCTAGAGTTGCAGCAGCATTAGGAGGAGACATACCAACACTAAACACGAAACCTGGGGCAGTATATTTAAGATATTCTACTAGAGCAGATGAACCTGCAATATAGCCACCACAGCTAGCAAAAGACTTACTCAGAGTTCCCATCCACAAATCGATATCATTAGGATCGAGATTGTAGTATTCGCTGATACCTCTACCAGTCTTGCCGATCGTGCCAATAGAATGAGCCTCATCTACCATTAGAAAGGTCTTATACTTCTGTTTAACTTTAACTACGGCAGGCAGGTTAGCCACATCACCATCAGTGCTGTAAACCCCTTCAATGACGATTAAGACTCTTTGATAACGATGACGGCGATCGCTGAGGATTTTTTCTAAAGCTTCGACATCATTGTGCGGAAAGGCAACTAAGCTAGCTCCAGAGAGAAAACACCCCTGAAGAATACTGTTATGACTCAGTGCGTCATAGATAACTAGATCTCCTTTGCCGAACAAATGACCAATAGTAGTGACGTTAGTTGCATGACCACCAACTAAAACAATACTCTCTTCTACACCTATAAAATCAGCCAGTTCTCGCTCCAGTTCTCTATGTAAAGGTTTTTCCCCAGAGATTAAGCGACTGGCACAGGCAGAAGTTCCGTATCGATCGATCGCCTCCTTGGCAGCCTGAGTCACCTGGGGATCGCCACACATACCGATGTAATTATAGGTAGCAAAATTAATTAGTTCACGACCATCAATGGTAGTGCGATCGTTAACTATTCCCTCTTGAGGAACAAAAAAGGGATTACCATTACCTAAGCTAGCAACCTGTTCTTGTTGAGCTAATAATTTTTTATATTCGGGAAATTCGTTAAATTGATAATTTTCTAAAGGTATATTAGAGATAAAATCTGAGCTATGACTGGGTAAAGCTTGAAGTTCTAAAGTATCAGCCTGGTTGTCAGATAAGTTTCCCTTAGCTAAATATTGAGCTAGAGTTTCAATGTTCTGATAGTCCCATAACAGGGTAGGAGGCAGACGGCAACTAAGATAATCTTCCAAATCTCCCGATAGGTTGATTGCTTCGGCCGATTCCAAACCGTATTCCTCAAAATCTTGTCCGACATCAATTTGATTTGGTTCAATCTCCAGCACTTCTGCTAGCTTATCAATGAGCCAACCCTGTATTGCTTCAGCTTTTGTCGCAGTACTTAAAACGCTAGATTGAGCGTTATTATTAGCAGAAACATTGGTGCTGTCTTTGCCATTTAAAGTTTCGTTGAATAGTGTCATTGTATACTCCTGCACCACTAAATTAAGAATTCACTGAGGAGAATTCTCTTCCCCATCGAGAAAAGAAATCCTGCGGGTCATTAAATCTGTTGGTCTAGCCGACACCTTCGAGACCATAATCGCTCACGATGGTTATTTTGCCATGAACCCCCACTAAAATACCAGGGTATTCAGCAGGGGTTAGTTTTAGTTGCTTATTTGGCAATCTTAAGATAATGGCGACCTCCCTTCCTGTTATAAATAAACAAATCTACTGAATAATAGATCGAATTTATAACAAACTTGGGGAGATCGCCAGTAATTCCTGAAAATATCTGCTAACTTTAGCTAGCTACATACTCTCTAACGTAGTTTCTACGTCTTCTCAATTGAGCTAAAGCCTGATGCTCTAACTGACGTACACGCTCGCGACTAATGCTCATTCTCTGACCAATTTTTGCCAGAGAAAGCTCATTCCCATCATCCAAACCAAAGCGTAAAGCAATGACTTCTTGTTGCTGAGGGGATAAATCTGCCATCAGACTATATAAGTCTTGGCGCAATAGCTGCTGAGTTGCATAGTGATCGGGAGAAATCCCATCATCTTCCAATAATTCAGATAATTCAGTGTCTTGGTTTTCCCCTACTCGAACATCTAAAGAGATCGGCTGACGAGCAATACTAAGATATTCACGAATCTGTTCTGGCTTAAGCTCTAATTCTTGAGCAATTTCAGCTACTTCTGCACTACGTCCGAGCTTTTGGGCTAGCTCTCGCTGAGTTTTCTTAATTTTGTTCAGCTTTTCCGTAATGTGGATGGGTAGGCGGATGGTACGAGCTTGTTGAGCGATCGCTCTTGTGATCGCCTGGCGAATCCACCAGTAGGCATAGGTGGAAAACTTATATCCTCTGGTGGGGTCAAATTTTTCCACACCTCTTTCTAAACCAAGACTACCTTCTTGAATCAGATCGAGAAATTCCATATTGCGCTTTTGATATTTTTTGGCGATCGCCACTACTAAACGCAGGTTTGCCTCGATCATCTTTCGCTTGGCTCTTTCACCTTGTTTAATGATCCTGTTAAGTTCAATTTCACTCAGTTGGACATTGGCTGCCCACTCCTTCAGGCTGAGTTCGCTTCCTAACTCTTCTTTTTCAGCTAACAGGGTCATCATTTTCTGCACTTGCTTCCCATAAACAATTTCTTGCTCGTGGGTTAATAAAGGTACTCGCCCAATTTCGTGCAAATAGTTTCTCACCATATCTGCTGAATAGTTTCCTTTGGTTGTTTTGGCAATTTTAGCTTTAGGCATTTGTACAGTTATGACTCCTTATGAACTTCAAAAGTCAGCGATACTTCTAAATCAATTAATTTGAATCCGACTAGTAAGTTTAGACGCGGAGGTGACAATAAAGGTTCAACTCGATCTAACCAAAATATTTAGTAAAAGTTAAATAACTTATTCCTGATATTTTTAAGCTGTCTAATATATTGAATGTGACAGTATTGCTACTATTCTTATATAATGCCTAGAAAATATCGATCTATCTACTTATTTTTGAGGTGGATTGCCGAACTTTAGAAGTAGTGTTTAAGGTAATTTAATCACTCTGGAATGAGTGGCAGAGGTTTTAGCTGCACAATTCTATTTCAGTCAATATTAATTTTTTCACTCGCTCATCAATCAGGGCTATTTCGTTCTAACTGTAGTGAACCAAGAAATAAATTTCTTGGCTTAAAATTAAAGTCCGTTTAAACGGACTTAATCTACTTAGACAGAGAATTTATTCTCTGGATATATAAGAATGAAATAGCCCTGCTCAATCAATGCTTAGAATCACAGTTTCTAATAGTGAATAAAGCTAGACTCAAAGCCTAAATGAATTATGATAATTTTTCTAGGCTAATAAATATCTATGCGTTTTTTTAACCAAATTAATTTACAAACTCCAGAAAGCGTTGAACTTGAGTTCACTTTAGCGGGAATTGGCAATCGTTCTTTTGCCCTAATAATTGACTATATAATTTTTGGTTTGACAATTTTACTAGTTTGGTCGCTTAGTGCTTTTTTGGCTTTCCAGCTAGTTCCTAATTTAATTGGCAATGGATTTTCAGATCGTTTAGCACAGTGGATCTGGGCAATTCAGTCAATGACTACCTTTGCGATCTACGTGGGCTACTTTGTAGTTTTAGAAACTTTGTGGCAAGGACAAACTCCAGGTAAAAAATGGACAAAAATTAGAGTTATTCGCGATAATGGCAAGCCAGAAAGACTACCTCAAGCAATTTTGCGAGCCTTACTGCGACCAGTAGACGATATGTTATTTATTGGTGTATTTTTTATTATTTTTACTCCACAAGAAAAGCGTCTGGGGGATATGTTAGCAGGAACAATTGTCGTTCAGGAAGAAGCAGCAAAACTAACAGTTGAGATTTCTACTGAGGCTGAAGATTTAGCAGTTCAACTGAGAATGGAAGCCGAAATTGACAATTTACTTCCAGAAGACTTCGCCACCATCCGCGATTTTCTCCAACGACGCAAAAACATTATGTTGGAATATCAACACCAACTTAGTCGTAAATTAGCCGAACAGGTTCGGGAAATTATTCTGTTAGATAATGTACCAGAAGGTTATAGTAACAGTCAGTTTTTAGAGGCTACTTATTTAGCTTATCAGCAGGACAAGATATAGCAGTCCTATTTGATTCATGAAACTACATTGATTGGTTTTTAGGTAGTCCTAAAGGATAAGCTCCGCAAATGCCGTGGCACATTGTACCCTTGTCCTAAAGGATAAGCTTCGCAAATGGTATACCGCTTCGCATATAGGTAGTAAGTAGTAGGTAGTAGGTAGTAGAAATTTCTCATTTCATTTAGGATTGCGATAATCTCTTAACAAGTCTATAAAAAAGAACTTACCCTTTCCTGAGCCTGACCATATAACTTGTCGGCAATTCTAAATATTTCTTGCCCAGTATGAAGATACTGATCGTTATAGTTCATGGTAAACCACTGTAATTCTTTGATCCCGTCGCCAATGTGATTGAGGGAGTAATAAAGATTGCTAGCAACCCCCGCTAATTGAGCAGGATTTGGCTGAGATGATAACTTTTGCTGTGCCTGTTGCCAATATTCATTACAGGTATCTAAATAGGCTTCAAAATCTGACATCAAACTATCATCAAACGGATCCGCTGATAAATTATCTATTTCAGACTCCAGAGGCTTAAGAATTTTACTGATTAAACGATGAATTGGGAAATAAACTTCTTGCAACCACTGTTGGTAGCTAATTTGTGGAGGTGCATAGGCGCGCTGCTGCTGATATTGCCTTTGGGCAGCAGCATTTCTAGCCTGTCGGTTTACCCAAAAATCGCTGGTCTGTCCTAGCTGTTGTTGACGGTCATATAAGCGTCTACTTTTGCTATTGCCCAAAATTTCGTAGGCAGCATTAAGAGCAACGATGCGATCGCAATTTTGCGCTTCTGGTTGACTGTCGGGATGAAACTGCTTGGCTAAACGTCGATATGACTGTTTGATTTCTTGCTGAGTAGCTTGGGAATTAACTTGGAGAACTTGATAGTGATTCACGACTAGACATTGATGGAAGTAGGCGGGTCTTAAAAATTTGGGCAGAAGATTAGTGCAAATAAATAAACTAACAAATTAATTAAAGACAGATTCAGCCAAATCGGCAAATAACGGCGTACTTAGATAACGCTCTCCAAAGCTAGGTTGAATCATCACAATTAGCTTATTTTTATTTCCTGGTCTTTGTGCCACCTTAACTGCTGCTGCCAGGGCTGCACCTGTAGAAATGCCTGATAGCAAGCCTTCTTCACGGGCTAAACGACGACCATAATGGATCGCCTCATCATCAGTAACGGTAATAACTTCGTCAATTAAATCTACTTTTAACACCTCTGGAACAAAGCCCGCACCAATGCCCTGAATTTTGTGAGATCCAGGTTGACCGCCAGAAAGAACAGGACTACTGATCGGTTCAACGGCAATTACCTGTAGTTCAGGCTTGTATCTTTTTAATACTTCTGCTACACCTGTAATTGTTCCTCCAGTACCAACTCCTGCCACAATCACATCTACTTGCCCTTCTGTGTCTGCCCAGATTTCTTCGGCAGTGGTGCTTTTATGAATTTCAGGATTAGCAGGGTTGTTAAACTGCTGTAGCATATAAGCATCAGGCAAACTATCGGTAATTTCTTGGGCTTTTCTAATACACCCACCCATTCCTTCGCTGCCAGGAGTCAACTCTAGCTGCGCACCATAAGCTTTTAACATCGCTCGTCGCTCTTTGCTCATAGTTTCTGGCATAGTCAGAATTAGCTTGTATCCTTTGGCAGCAGAAGCCATAGCGAGGGCGATTCCCGTATTGCCCGATGTTGGTTCAACCAAAATAGTTTTGCCTGGAGTAATTGCCCCCTCAGCTTCGGCAGCATTAATCATATTTACTCCAATACGATCTTTCACAGAGGCAGCAGGATTCATGCCTTCTAGCTTGACAATGATTTTGGCTAAACATCTTTCAGCTTGAGGAATGCGATTGAGCTGAACTAGAGGAGTCTTACCTACTAGTTCAGTGACATTTTTGGCAATTTTCATAAGATCCAAATTTTAGATAGCGTATCTTTATTGTGCTTGTTTATTGCCTGCTGTATCTAGCAATTTTTCAATAGTTCATAATTTTCTGGTTTGTTTCCTGTAGTGATTTTAGAAACAGATCAGAGAATAGTTATTAATGTAGCTTACAGCGAATTTTAGTTGGATAGAACCCATTACCCATTACCCATTACCCATTACTTCAATAAATTAATGTGTCTACTCAATTGAAAACTGCTGTAAGTTGTCAAATCTGAAACGATTGCCCACAAAAACTATCCGCCCCCACAAGCTAATAACAGAGTTACTGCTTATGGGGGCGGTCTAGAGGGTCTCTTAGTCGAAACCTAACTGCTGGAAGGATCTCCAACAATGTCTACCTAGTTGCTTCTAAAAGAAGCTCAAGATGCGACTGTTTAAAGAACAGCCCCAGCGCACAGCTGGCTATCATCAACTAGGAGACCCATGTTAGTACTATGTTCTGTCATGGGCATCACCTCCTGTATCCCTAAATGGTTAGTTTGATACTTATGTATCTACTGATTAATATAACGAAGTTTTATAGTTTCGGCAAGATTGGATAAATCTCCGAGCAAAAGATGTACTGACACCCCAATGTAGATGCAAATAAGAAGCGTGAACTTGTTTAACATTCCAGCCTTCAGTTGATGGCACACTGGATTGATGAACTCCCTGTAATTGCCATTGAGGAGACTGAGGAGCAATGATTAATCGAGAACGATGAAATTCATGTCCCATAGTCGTTTGTTGCGCTGTCACCATAGGACTATCTTGTAAAGCGATCGCCTGACGATAGCCCAAAGTTAATTTAGCCTGCATAGTTACCGTACTGGGAATAATTCCTACCATCGACCAGGTTTTTTGCTGAAGATCGATCAATTGTTCGCAGAGATACATTAAGCCTCCACATTCAGCGTAAGTCGGTAGATCGGCCTCAATGAGTAGTTTAAGCTGTTGCAAGACACTTTTATTTGCTGCTAGCTGTTGAGCAAATACTTCGGGAAAACCACCACCGAAATATAGTCCTTGAATGCGATCGGGAAGATTGCGATCTTGAAGAGGACTCCAAAATACTAACTCCGCTCCCAATTGGGTCAAAAGATCTAAATTATCCTGATAGTAAAAATTAAAGGCTCGATCTCTAGCAACAGCAATTCTCACGGTAGCAGATTGTTTTTGCTTAATACTTTGCTCCTGGTCAGAACAAGGCATTGTCTCGCTCCTATCCGATCTTTGACTAATTAGGGGTAGCAAGTGATGCCAATTAAATGATGTTTTAGCTAAATCAGCCAGTTGTGCAAAGATATGACTAAGATTAGCTAGTTCACTAGAGGGAACTAAACCAAGATGGCGATCGGGAATAGCTACTACTGAATTGCGCCTCAAAACTCCTAAGATTGGCAGATTAATACTTTTTAACGCTGTTTCCAATAGTTCCAAATGGCGATCGCTCGCTACCTGATTCAGAATTACGCCGACAATATTTACCTGGGGATCTAAGTTGGCATAACCATAGGCGATCGCTGCTACGGAAGTCGATAAACTAGCACAATCGATCACCAATAATACAGGTAGATTTAAAATTCTGGCGATATGAGCGGTGCTGCCATAATCATTGCGCAATTCTGGTTGTTCGGGATGATAAATACCGTCAAACAATCCCATCACCCCTTCTACAACAACCCATTCAGCATTTTGACTATGACGCTTAAAGCAATCTTTGACATAACTAGGAGAAGTCAACACAGGGTCTAGGTTACGACAGGGTAAGCCAGTTACAGCCGTGTGAAACATCGGGTCAATATAGTCTGGCCCGACTTTAAAAGATTGAACTTGCCTGTTTTGTGCTGCTAGATAAGCCAGTATACCTAGGGTGACAGTCGTTTTACCGACTCCAGAGCGATCGCCTGCAATGATTAAACCCATTTCATCTATCTCTATAGTGGGAAATATATCTAAGCTCAACCTGAATTTTAGTAGGAATTTTGGGAACTATAGAAAAAGTCTGAGAGAAACCTTCTATTTTGGAGATCTTTGAATTCCTTTTTTTTCACTTTTGCTTACTTTGCGCCAAAATTTGCAGCATTATCATGAATAATAATTTTCAGAGTCCGTTACAGGTTCTCATAGCAAAATCTAAAACAACTTGGTCTGGTTGTATCGAAATAGAGGAACCTAAAGATCCTTCAATTAGCTGGAATGTTTATCTACTGCAAGGAAAAATACAGTATATAAATACTAATTTGGGACAGCAAGAACGATTAGATTATCTTTGGCAACGATTTAAGCTAGGTTCAGAATGTCCTCAAGTTGCTCAACCAGAAGTCGAAGTTTCAGAATATGTTCAATTATGTCAAGCTTTATCTAATCAACAGCCAACAGATACAGACGTTAAAAAGCAATTATTTAGATTTTGTCGAGAGGGATTAGCTAACGTCTTAAGTATTGAGAAAGCTCATATAGAGTTAGTTCCAGCCAAACGAATTAACAAAGCAATTGTCAGCTTCGGTTTGGAAAAACTGGGAGAAAAATTAGAAGATCAGGTTAAAATTAGCAGACATATTCGAGGCTATATCGATTCACCTTTTAGTCGGCTATATTTAGAACAAAAAAATGCCTTAAAGTTTTATCAAATTTGGAAGCCTAAATATGCTGCTCCAGAACTAAAAGAAATCGCCGACAACCACAAATTGTCAACCTTTGTCAGTTTGTTTGTTGCTAAAAATAGTTTCTATCAAATTGCCAGTAAAATTAATGCTGATACGTATTTTTTGGCAAAACATTTGGAACAGTCCATTGCTGAAAAATTAATCGATCTATTGCCCTTTAAAGAACTCACGAAAGAAGAGTTACGCCTTAAAGAGCATCTTCAAGCAGATGATTCAGCTTCAGCTAATGTGGTGAATTCCACCGATTCCACTCCAACATCATCAACTTTAGTCGCCTGCATTGATGATAGTAAGACAGTTCAAAAACAAGTGAAAATGACCTTAGAAGCTGGAGGTTATCAAGTACTTAGTATTCTCGATCCGACCTTAGCCTTAAAACAATTATCTCAACATCAACCTGTGGTAATTTTCATGGATATAAACATGCCTGAACTTAATGGTTACGATCTATGTAGCCTATTAAGAAAATCTGAAAGATTTAAAGATATTCCCATTGTGATGTTGACGGGAAGAGACGGCATGATCGATCGGGTTCGAGCCAAACTAGTTGGGGCAACTGACTATCTCACTAAACCTTGCGATCCTAATAAATTAATTACTTTAGCCAAAGCATTAGAAACATCCGTTGTAACTACTAATTAGAAATTAATTAATTTTACTCAGGATGATTTTAGCTAAAAAAATGTCAAAATACGTCGGTGATCAGCAATTATCCAATGGTAGTTTTAACCCATTTCTGGGAATTATAAAACTAACCAGATTATTGACCAAAAAATAATTTAAAGAAGTAGTTAATGATTATGAAAACTATACTTATTGTTGAAGATACTCATGCAGAAAGACAAATGAGTTCTGCTTTATTGTCTCATGCTGGTTTTGAAGTAGCTGTAGCAGATAGTGCAGAAACAGCTTGGTTATGGCTCAATGCTAATCCTCTACCAAACCTCATCTTATTAGATATTGTCATGCCTGGAGAAAGTGGGCTAGATCTATGTCGTAAAATTAGAGAACATGATGGTTGGAAAGATGTTCCTATTTTATTCTGTAGTTCCAAAGCAGAAGAATTTGATCGTTTTTGGGCAATACGTCAGGGGGGCAATGAATATATTACTAAACCTTATGTTCCGCAGAATTTGGTAGACAAAGTAAATCAGTTTGTCAATTAATTGATTATCAAAGTATATTTATTTGACAATTTAGTTTTGACTAAAAATATTTGAAACCTGATAGATTGAGCCAAGTAATCAAAGATAATTTTATTCACAATGCTACTAACGGTAATCCTAAATCAATCAAAGTTGATTTTTAGTAATTAATTTTAAAAATATTTTTTGTGACTGTCATCAATAATCACATCATTGTCTATAGTTAGATGTTTCTGCTCTATGGTTATTCATCAGGAATACTTTACCGTTGAACTAGGATCAAAAATTACTTTGGGATTGCCTTTAAATGAGATGGGCATTGTCGCCCAATTCGACATAGCTAATATTTGTACTGTACCTGGAGTAGCTGAATTTTGGTATGGAGTTGTCAATTTTAAAGGTTCTTTATTGTGGATCTTAGATAGCGATCGCTTTTTTAATTTAAACCTTCAGCGCAATAAGCTAGCCCAAAAACTTACGGTAGTAGTTGTCAAAAACCAGCAGTTAGACAGTGAAAAACAAGTAGCGATCGTCACCCAACAGTTAAAAGGCATCGTGGCGGTAGAGCCATCTTGCTGTCAACCTCTAGCTGACGACGCTTTACCTCAGTTAAGTAAGTGCTGTTCTACCGTAGCTCATACAGAAGCCCAGACTATTTACCTGCTTGACGCTGCTGCTTTGCTACAACAGCTACACCAACAATCAATTTTGGTATCAACCTAAATTAAATTGCATCTATTGAATTATTAGGAATTAAGTCTATGTCTGATAACACTGGTGATATTGTAAGTAAAATAGTTGAGGCCAATGCCTTAGAAAATGCAGGAAAAGTAGAACAGGCGATCGCTCTATACCAAGAAATTTCTGATTTAGATCGCGAGGGAAATTATGGCAATGTTGCCAGGGAAGCCTTAGCTAATCTAGAGAAGAGCAAAGCTACAGCCAGCAATATCTCTACTGCTTCAACAGCTACTGTTAAGACTAATAATTTTTGGGACAAAATTAATCTTCGCACTAGAACCACTTTAATTTTGGTGGGTGTCAGTACCCTGTCCACGATTGCCGTAAGTATGATTGCTTATAGCTTTGCTCGGCAGTCTATGGTCAAGGAAATTACAACTGTCGAACAAAAGATCGCATCAGAGGTAGCAAACAAAGTTGCTTTCTATATGCGAGAACGTTTTGGGGATATTCAGATTATGTCTAATTTGACAATTCTCACTAATTCTCAGCTGCGAGCAAATACAACTGCCAAAGATAAGCAGGCTGCCTTAGATTCCTTCATCAAAGCCTATGTAATCTACGACAGTGTCGCTGTTGCCGATCTTCAGGGAAATATTCTGGCTCAATCTACGGGGAATGCTTTACCTGGCTTGGGTAATTCCAGTTACTTCCAAGCAGCGATTAAAACCAATGGCCCGATACTGAGTCAGCCACTGTTGTCAGAAGGCTCCAAGGTTTTAGCAGTTTATTTAGCTGCACCGATTAGAGATAGTGCTACAGGTAAAAATGTTGGTGTGATTCGAGCGAGGATACCAGTTAAATATCTGCGAGATGTAATTCTCTCGGAGGATCAAACAGAAAATTATCTTTTAGACAATCAAGGACGAATTTTTGCTGCTTCTGAAGAGTCAGAATTTAAAGAAATTCAAAATCTGCCAGGAAGTGTTCAACCCGCTGACGATCGCCTTGACTACTTTAACGAACTGAAAGTTGCTCGGGCAAATCAAGACGGCAAAGCATCTGGGAATAGATCCTTGATTACCGATGAAGATTTAGCCTCTTATACTCCTTTTGCAGAATTTAAAGACGAGTTCCGTTCTCAGCTACCAGATTTAGGCTGGAGTACAATTACTACTGTCGATAAAAAGCAAGCTTTCAAAGCACAGCAAGGACTGTTAATTTCTTTTGCAGCAGGAACACTGATCGTTTCTGCCTTGGTAACTGCGATCGCTTCCTTGATCGGCTACAAAGCAACTTTACCTATCTTAGAAGCTGTAGATGCCCTCAAACAATTAGGTAGCGGTAACTTTGATGTACGGATACCTGTTAAAGGACAAGATGAACTAGCCGATTTAAGTTCTAATATCAATAGGATGGCGGGGCAAATTCAAGATTTGCTCTTTACTCAAGAAGCAGAAACCAAACAACAGCGTAAAGAAAAAGAGCTGCTGCAACAGGGAGTAATGAGTCTATTGTTAGATGTTGAAGGGGCGCAAAAAGGAGACTTGACTGTGAAAGCCCAGATGACTGATGGTGCAGTTGGTTCTATTGCCGATGCCTTTAACGCGACCATGAAAAAACTCAGAGAACTTCTGCAAGAAGTGCAAGCGGTTTCAAGCGAGGTTGGTCAATTATCTTTGGCGGGGGAAGACTCAGTACGCCAGCTGTCCGAATCTGCCCTCAAACAGACTGAAGAAATTAACCAAGCATTAGGCAGCATTGAAGAAATTAATCAGTCCGTAGCTACGGTGGCTAACTATGCGCAAGAAGCAGCCAAAATTGCTCGTGACGGTTCTCTTCAAGCCAGAGAGGGAGATTTGGCGATGGATGCTACGGTCAACAGTATTGAAAAAATTCGTGGTACTGTAGCCAACACCGCCAAAAAAGTAAAACAACTGGCAGAATCTTCCCAAGAAATTGCGCAAATTGTGGAAATTATCTCGGGTATTTCCGAAAAAACCAACTTACTAGCATTTAACGCTTCGGTGGAGGCAGCACGGGCAGGAGAACACGGTGAAGGATTTAGAATCGTAGCCGAAGAGGTACGTCGTCTGGCAGATCGAATTACAGAAGCGACCAAAGATATTCAACGGCTGGTTAGCACCATTCAGCAAGATACAACCTCCGTGCTGCAAGGGATGGAAACCAGTACTTCTGAGGTGGTTAATGGGAGTGAATTAGTTCACCTGACTAAGCTCAACCTACGTAGCTTGGCAGATACCAGTAAACAAATTGATGAATATCTCAAATATATCTCCACTAGTACTACTGACCAAACCAATACTTCTGTGGTAGTTAACCAAAAAATCAACGGTATTGCCTCCATCGCTAAAATCAACTCGACCGAAGCCCAAAATGTGGTGCAATCACTGCAAACTTTGGTATCTGAAGCTAACAATCTCCAGTCTTCTATTTCCCAGTTTAAGCTAGAGGCTTAGAAGGGCGATGTAGGCTTTGCGATCGCAGCGAGTACTATTACTTCAGCAAAGTAATTAGTTACCGACACTAAGTAATAATTTATTGAAGAAATCTGATTAAAATGAGTTCTCAGTTAGACCCAGCAATCCTCGCTGCCATTACCGCCGAAGCACGTCAGTGTTTTTTAGATGAAGATGCCCCTGAGTATCTAGAGATGTTGAAAACGGGCATTCAAGACCGTGCTAATCCCGACTTTACGTCTTTGTTTCGAGCAGCTCACTCCCTCAAGGGTGGTGCTGGATTAGCTTGTTTAACTAGTTTGCAACAGCTAGCTCACAAGCTGGAAGATGTTTTAGTTGGACTACAGCAAGGACAGATTGCCGAAGTCGAGCTTGCTTGGGCTTTAGTCGAAAATAGTGTTGACGAGATTGGTTTTGTGGTGAGCCAGGCACACAACGTTGATGAAGCGATCGCCAATCCTGAATTAATTATTGCGCTTGAATCTTTGGTAGCTACTGTTTCCGACTCAGCTTCAGATTCGCCAGCATCTAACGAGCAGGGAAGTAGTAGTAATAGTAATCATGATTTAATTCGCAGTACCTTAACGGAAGAATTAGCTAATAGCTTCAGTGCGATTGAAGAATTAGAGTTAGACACCGAAGCAGAGTTGCTTGAGCCATTGTTGTCGGGTTTTGCTGATGAATGTAGTTTTTTAGCAGAAACCTTAGATCTTCCCTGGCTAGGAGAAGCCGTTGCGCCAATCGCAGCAGCATTAAAGTCTGACGCGATCGAGGCTTTATTACTAACCAAAGAAATTATTAATCAGTTACGCAATAAGATTACTGAGTACTTAGAGAATTCTGCATCAAGTTCAGAAGATGTACCACCACAGTCAGCCAACCACAGCCTAGTCGCGAAAGCTCTCAACGAAGACTTAGAAGAACTATGTCAGGCGATCGCCGAGCTAGAAATGGATACTCCTGAAGAGATCCTCAAAGAAGCCATAGCAGGTTTTGCTGATGAATGTATTTTCCTGAGCGAGACTTTAGAATTACCTTGGTTAGCCAAAGCGATCGCGCCAATTCAAGGATTATTAACTGAATGCGATCCTTTAGAAGCACTCTTAACCGTGCAAGAATTGGTTGGGGAGATTCGTCAGCAACGGGAGAACTATCTAGCCAATCATGGTGCAGCCGAAGAATTAGATGATGAACCAGAAGCAATTCTTAGTAGTCAGGTTAATCCACGTCAAAATGACCAGGCTTTAAATTCGGAGGCAGAATTCTTTGCTTTTGGTGAAGATGCTGAGGATACAGCTTTATCCACCATGATGTTTGCTCCTCCTTCCGCCCCAAACAAAATTGTTGCCAAAGTAGCAGAAGCGTCAAAACCTGCTGCTAATAATCAAGTTAAGATTTCTCTAGAAAGACTAGAGGGGATAACCAATAACGTTGAAGAATTGATCCTCAGTCAATCTCGGATTAGTCGTCAACAGAGGGTTTTAAATCAGGCAAATCGTCGCTTGCGATCGCTAACTCGTCAGTTTGAACCGATTCGCGAACAGATTCAAGATCTATATAATCAACTTGCTGTTGGCTCATTTGGCAATTCTGACGCAGATTTTGCAGCAGCTAAAAATAATCAAAATGGCTTCGATGCTTTGGAAATGGATCGCTATACCGATCTACACTCCAGCTTGCAAACTTTCCAAGAATTAATGCTCCAGATTCAGGAAACCCGCACTGATATTGACTTTATTGACCGAGAATTAGCAGAGAATCTAGAACAAAGTGAGAAAAATCTGGACACTTTATATGCCAAAGTTAATGATTCACGATTAGTTCCGTTTGAAACCCTGGCTAAACGATTTATTCCCCAAATTCGTGGTTTGAGTCAACGTTTTGATAAACTAGTGGACTTGAAAATCGAAGGAAAAAATACTTTAGTCGATCAGATTCTGCTAGAACAACTACAAACTCCCCTGACTCATTTGCTCAATAATGCCTTCGATCATGGGATTGAGTCTAAATATGAGCGTCTGGCTGCTAAAAAACCAGAAACAGCAACAATTGCTTTAAATGCCAAGCTACAAAACAACCAGCTAGTAATTACCATTAAAGATGATGGTGGCGGTATTAATCCTGAGAAAGTTTTTCAACGAGCGCTGCAAAGAGGAATTTGTCCGCCAGAAAAAACAATCAAAGATTTTCGACTAGAAGAAATAGTCAATTGGATTTTTGAACCAGATTTTTCCACCGCTGCTCAAGTTAGCGATATTTCTGGTCGAGGTATGGGACTAGATATCGTGCTTAATCTGATTCGTCAACTGCGGGGTCAGCTGTTTGTGACTACTGATGTCGGTTCAGGTTCTACCTTTACAATCAGCCTACCTTTAAACCTGAGTTTGCAATCCTTGATGCTAATTCAGTTACAAAACAGATTGATCGCCATTCCGCACACGAGTATTTTGGAGATGATACCCTATCGTGAGCTAGATTTTACCAATGAACACCAAGAGAATTTAAACTGGCAAGGTAAGACAATTTCTCTAGCATCTGTATCGAGTCTATTTCCCTGTCCCAGAAAGCCCCTACAATTGGCTCAGGGTCAAGTAGGTGTGATTTTAGAAACTTCTTTTGAACCTTTAGCTATTTTAGTCGATGCGATCGCTGGGGAAGAAAAATTAATTGTCAAACCCTTTGATGAGACTATTCCCGTCCCAACTTATATCGTGGGCTGTACTATTCTGGGTACAGGAGAGGTGATTCCTGTGATTATGCCTCAAGGAATTAGCAAAGAGGCTTTTTCCCCTGTTTCGCTACAAAATAGTACTACTACCGTTGTCCAAACTACATCTACAGTCTTGATCGCCGAAGATTCGGTAGCAACGAGAAGAATGCTCGAAAAGCTCTTACTAGCTGCGGGTTATCAGGTATTAGTCTGTCGCGATGGACAAGAAGCATTAGACCAAATTTCACAATATCAAGGACGGATTGATTTAATTTTGTCCGATATTGAAATGCCGAGAGTTAACGGTTTTGAACTTTTGGAAAAAGTCCGCGCTCAACCTGCCTTTAAAAACACGCCGATTGTGATGGCAACTTCCCGTACAGGCGATCGCCATCGACAAGAAGCAGAACGTTTGGGGGCGACAGATTACCTGGGAAAACCAGTTCAGCCACAAGAATTAATTGATACAGTAGCGAGTTGGTTAGGGAAATAGGAAATAGGTAGTAGGTAGTAGGAAATCTCCTAACGTTTTTACTTATAGCCATACTTACCACTGCCAAATGAATGAACATCAAGATCAATTATGTTCACAACTGTTCTTGAGATTGCTTAAATCATTACTCATTCGGCAATGCCTAAAACTATAACTCGGTTATAACTCAGTGCCACATTCAGGACAGAACTTATTCGCGATCGGGTTTGTCGTTCCACAATTATTGCAGTTAACAAACTCAACATCAGGCTGTTCTTTCTGGGGTAAACCCAGCATGTGAGCATTGCTTTTACCAGGGGCAATCATCGGATAACAATTTTCGTCTTTGGTAACCCGAACATCCATCAATACTGGGCCATCATGAGCTAGCATTTGGGCTATTGCACTAGCTAGTTGAGCGCGATCGCGTACAATCATTCCCTTGATCCCGTAAGCCTCCGCCAGCATGACAAAATCTGGCGCACCGATTTCCATATTAGAAGAAGAATAGCGCTCACCAAAGAAGTTTTGCTGCCACTGACGCACCATTCCCTGCCAGCCGTTATTAATAATCACGGTTTTAACGTTGATCTTAAACTGTGCCAAGGTGCCTAATTCTTGAGGATTCATTTGAAAACTCGCATCACCACTGATACAGATAGTTTCCTCATCGGGGACAGCTACTTTTACACCCATTGCAGCAGGTAAACCATAACCCATCGTCCCTAAACCAGCGCTAGAAATCCAACGACGAGGGCCATTTTTAAGAAACTGGGCTGCCCACATCTGGTGTTGACCGACATCGGTAGTGTAGAAAGCTTGGGGTGCTTGGTTGTTTAATTCAACAATTACTTCCTGGGGTGATAAGCCTTGTTCTGGATGGGGGGCGGTTAGAGGATATTTTTCCCGCCAGTGATCGATCTGTTCTAGCCAAGGTTTAGTCAGGTTGGGATTAACCGTCAAATCTGAACCTTTGGCTCGGTCTAAGATTTGCTCCAATACTTTGCGGACATCTCCGACGATTGGTACATCAGGAGTCCGATTTTTGCCCACTTCGGCAGGATCGATATCAATATGAATTACTTTGGCACGACTAGCAAACTCGTCAAGTTTAGCCGTAACGCGATCGTCAAATCTAGCGCCAACGGCAATTAAAAGGTCACATTCGCTCACAGCAAAGTTAGCATATGCGGTACCGTGCATCCCCAACATGCCAACAGCAAGGGGATTATGTTCATCAAAAGACCCCAAACCCATTAAGGTTGTCGTGACAGGAATTTTAAATTTTTCCGCTAACTCCTTTATTTGAGCATGAGCATCAGCAGCAATTGCACCACCACCTGCATAGAGCAAAGGCTTTTTCGCTTGGGAGATTAACTTTAAAGCAGCACTAATCTGCCTGGGATTCCCCTTGACCGTAGGCTTATATCCCCGAAGATTTACTGCGCCTGGCAATACGGGAACATAATCGCATTCCTCATAACCAACATCCTTGGGGATATCAATCAATACTGGGCCAGGACGACCTGTGCCAGCAATATGAAATGCTTCGGCAACAATTCGCGCCATATCTTGGGCATGACGCACTACGTAGGAATTTTTAACAATAGGAGTGGTAATCCCAAAGATATCTGTTTCTTGAAAAGCATCAGTACCAATGGCTGCCCGCGTTACTTGCCCTGTAATAATAACCATGGGAATCGAGTCTAGCTGGGCTGTGGCAATGCCTGTGACTAAATTGGTTGCTCCTGGCCCAGAAGTAGCAAAGCATACTCCCACCTTACCTGTAGCGCGAGCATAACCGTCTGCTGCGTGGGCTGCTGCCTGTTCATGACGCACCAAAATATGTTCCACTTCACCCCTGGCTTCAGAATGATATAGCTCATCGTAAATTGGTAGAATTGCACCACCAGGGTAGCCAAAAATGTGCTTAACACCATGAAGGCGAAGACTATCCATCAGGGCATAGGCACCTGTGCGACGTTGTGAAGTCTGAATTGATTGTGAACTTTGGGGAATAGTTGTAGATACCACGCTTGCTATCCGTATGACTTGCTTATTCTTATAATTGTAAAATTTGCCGTCTAATTTGCAACAAAAACTAGCATTAATTTTTACAGTTAAGCCTTTAAATATAAATGAAACTGCATTTGCTGTCGAGTAAAAACCCGCTAAAACATATAAAAATATACACTTTACAGGATGAATCTTAAATTGCTTCGGGGGCAATAAATGTTCAGCAATATTATGAATTTAAGACATTAGCTAGATAATTCGTTAAAGTATCACGGGTTTTCTGTCCTGGGCTAATTATGCGCCATCCGCAGCAGGTTTTTGGCGATCGCCATAATCCTAAATGTTCTACTTCAGGCTCGGCATAAAAACCTGGTTGTCCTGCACCTAAAATTCCTGAACTCCAGTGGGTAAAGTAATCGTGACTGACACGATACAGCGGAAAATTGGCGCTCAAGGGCATCCCCCAACCATCAAGAGCAATAAACTTGCTAATCTGACCACCTTGTAACTGCCAAGCCCAAGCTGCACCAAAGCCACCCACAACGCCCGCACTAAAAGAGATAAAAGACAAGGGTTCGGTTTTAGATAGACTTTGCTGATTGAGCCATTGAGTAACGGCGATCGCCGAATAGGGAAGATATTCTGTGGTAGGTAATACCAGGTAATTTTGTTGAATCCTGTCTTGTATACCTTGAATAAACTGTTCAGTTAGTTCAGGCGAATGAATTCCAGGACAGATGATGATCGACATAGAGCCGTACAAAATTAAATTAGAACATTAATAGTAATCGGCTCGTAAGTAGGGAGTAGGGAGTAGGAAATAGGAAATAGGAAATAGGAAATAGTATTTCAAAGTGCGTAACATCAAGCGTTTAAGTTATATCGCTTTTCAGGATGAGCGATTTAAAGCTGAAATAAGCGCTTGTTGCCCTGTCGTTTGATATACCTGGGTTAGATATTGCTTTACTGCATTGGCATCATTAGTAGCTAAAGGCATCTCACCCAAAATGTCTAACAGAGTTTTTTGTTCCATTGGTGGCACGATTGCTACTAAACTAGACTCTAGTGGCTCATTATATTGCCAAAAACCTTTTGGTTCGGGATTAATATCTTCGGCGACTGGCAGATTAAACTTGGCAAGGGCTGCTGGCTGGATATTCTTCAAAGTCTTTTGGGCTTTTTGACTACGAATCTGCCTCAGACGTTCAATGATCTGATTTTTGGTTCGTCCCCTCAGCTGAAAAATGATAAAGGGATCTTCGCTAAAGCGCTCGCCCAACTGATAATATACTGCTGCAATATGTTTACAGGGGTTAGCTTGATCGGGACAGCTACACCGCGATCGCACATCGTTGAGGGTAAAGGGAAATAGACTCAAGCCACTAGCTGTAAAGACTGCTTCAATCGTTTCGGGCATCTCTCCTGCTAAAAGTTGTGCTGAGAAGATTGCCTTTTCCGACATTTTATTGATGACAAAATTCCAGTCTTCATTACTAAAAGAGTCTAAAGACAGGGATACTTTATAAGGCTGGTTGTCGCTCCCCTGTACCTCGGCTTTGGCTCTTGAGTTGGCAAATTCCATACTGAGGACATTTCCTTCCCTCGCATAGCTGCGCCCTCGTTCCAAGCGTTTTTTAAAGCGATAGGAAGCTAGTAAATCCAACCAGCGCTCTACCCACCATTCTCGTTTTTCTACTTCAAAGTTAGTCATTTTTTTGAGCTAGTAGCTAGATTTAATTTACAGCGAATTTCAGTTAGATAGAACCCATTACCTATTACCTATTACCTATTACCCATTACTTCGATAAATTAATGTGTCTACTCAATCGAAAACTGCTGTAATAAGCCTAATTCCTCACCTTATAAAAGGTTTCCAAACTATCGCGATCGCCAACAAAACGCCAGTGCCAAGGTTCGTAACTCACTCCCTGTATATTATCAGGGGGAAAAGACATTTCAAAGCTATATTTTAAAGCATTCTGCTGAAGCCAACGAAAAGCAGGAGTTTGGGCAAAATTTATTTCTAAATTGGTTGCTGGAGCTTGACCATCACCAAGATCCACAGCATAACCTGTATGGTGTTCGCTATATCCTGGAGGAGCGCTAACTTCGGCTCTTTTAGTGGCATTTTGTACTCGCTGTTCTTTGACTCCAAAAAATAGCTGCTCTTGAGTTTTAACATCGCGAAAAGCCGAGAGTAGAGTTAAGGTTACGCCATCAGCTTTAGCAGCAGCCTGCATTTCCTGGAATTTAATAGCAGCAGCAGGACGCATTTTTAAGCTGTTATCAGCCGTTACTGGGGCTAATTCTGATTCGGCAGCAACATTATAAGGTAAATGTCCCAACAGATTGTTCTGTGTCTTATTTGGTACTGGTTCAGTTTTAGCCTGAGCCGAAATGGATGGCTGCGGTGGTACTGCACGAGTTGTCGTCTGGGGTATGGGTTCAGCCGTCGGCGGATTAACTGTGGTTGGGGTTGGTTTGGCTGAAGGTAAGAGTAAGCGCACTGAGATCAAGCCGATAATGCCGAGTAATACTACACCGCCAGCTAATAAAGGCAAAGGGAATCCAGGTTTTTTAGGTATCTCTCGGTGTTCTCGAATTGCCTCTGGAATTTCAAATTCTTCCATCATTCAGTCATCAACTAGTAGGTTTGTTTGCTAATTGTTAGTTTTTTGCGCCACATTGTCTTGTTTGGCAGCCATACATACAGCTTGAGCTACGGCGGGGGATACCCTCGAATCGAATACTGAGGGAATAATATGCTCACGATCTAAATCGGCATCAGCTACCAGATTGGCGATCGCCTTAGCCGCTTCGAGATACATATTAGTGGTAATAGCCGAGGCTCGACAATCTAATGCTCCGCGAAAAACTCCAGGAAAGGCTAACACATTATTAATTTGATTGGGATAGTCACTACGCCCTGTGGCCATAACCGCTACGTTATCATAGATTAATTCGGGCTGAATTTCAGGAATTGGATTGGCCATGGCAAAGACGATTGCTTGTTCTGCCATAGTTTGCACCATTTCAGGAGTCACAACTCCTGGCGCACTAACTCCTAAAAAGATATCGGCATTTTGCATCGCATCTGCTAAGTTGCCACTTTCATCAACGGCAAATTGCTGTTTACTCTGGTTTATATCATTTCGCTGGCTCGAAATAATACCTTTAGAATCACAAAGCACAATTTTACTTACTCCTGCCTTGCGTAACAACAGGGCGATCGCAATTCCTGCTGCTCCTGCACCATTAATGACAATTTTAACCTGACTCAAATCTTTACCAATTAATTTAAGCGCGTTATATAACGCTGCCAAAACGACAATTGCTGTGCCATGTTGATCGTCATGAAACACGGGAATATCAAGTTCTTGACGCAATCGCTGTTCGATCTCAAAACACCTCGGTGCAGCAATATCTTCTAAGTTAACTCCCCCAAATACAGGAGCAATTTCTTTGACGATCTTAATAATTTCTTCTGTATCCTGAGTATTTAGCGCGATGGGAAAAGCATCAATCCCAGCAAATTCTTTAAACAGTAAAGCCTTTCCTTCCATGACGGGTAAAGAAGCAGCAGCACCTAAGTTCCCCAAGCCTAGTACGGCGCTACCATCGGTTATAACAGCCACAGTATTACTCTTAATGGTTAGCTCATAAACTCGTTCAGGTTGTTCGGCGATCGCCCGACAAATCCTCCCCACCCCAGGAGTATATGCCATTGCCAGATCGGATTGAGAATTGAGCGGGAGCTTGCTTTCAACGCTAATTTTTCCCCCTTGATGAATGGCAAAAGTGCGATCGCTGTAACTAATTACCTTAACGCGGGGTAAGCTTTTGATTGCCTCAATAATTTTGTCTCCCTGTTCGGTACTAGAAGCATCAACCATTAATTCGCGCTGAGTGAATTTGAGATTGCGCTGCAACAGGACAATATCGCCCAAATTACCACCATGAGCCGCAATCGTACTCATGATTGAGGCTAATGCACCAGGGCGATTGGGAATTTCTAACTCGATCTTCAAGCTAAAGCTAGCGCTAGGGTTTAAATCTACCATTGTTTATCTATGTTGCAGGATTGACTATTGTAAAACGTTTCGTACTTGATAAACTGCTACATAAGTAGGTGGGTGTAATTAAATTGGAAATGAGGTTAGGGAGTAACAAGTAACGAGTAACGAGTAATATGCGGAGCGGTATCTCCCCGTCGGCTTTTGGGTGGGAATCTTCCTACCCAAAACGCGACGGAAACTATGCGAGACAAGTCCTTTAGGACGAGTAACAAATAGCTCTAAGGGTAGGGGTTTGATCAATTATTTTGCCTACCTACTTATGGGAAAACAGTTAGGTAGTAGATTTCTCAAACAAAGCTCGATAAACAGGCAGATTTTGCCCCAGTACGTATAATTCTCTTTCCGTGGCAACATTGAAAGGATTAGTTTCTAGCCAATCTGGATGCTTTGGAGTTAAATCTGAATTAGCAGCAAAGCGATCGCGCATTTCCACCGCCACTTCTTTAATGTCTGATTGCAAGAAAACTTCTCCCCCCACTGCTAAGTAATCCACCAGCAGCGTAACTAAGTCTGGCTGAACTACACGACGTTTATTGTGTTTTTTCTTAAACCAAGGATCGGGAAACTGGATGGAGATGGTTTTCAGGCTGTTTTTGGGCAAAGATTCTAAGAGTAACTTTGCTGAACTATTCATGTTGGCAAATAGATAGTGCAGATTAGTTAAGTCCAACTCAGCTCGTTCTTGATTAGCCAAATCTACTAATTGCCGACGAATTTCAATCCCCAGATAATTAATTTCAGGATTTTGCTGTGCCAAACCCAACAGAAACCTACCCCTCGCACAGCCAATATCTAAATGTAGCGGGCGGCATTTTTGATACACATCCTGCCAATCTGGTATAGCAATGGGTGACTGGAACTTGCGTGCTAGGGGGTTAACATGCTGTCGAATACGAATAGGCATAGAGAGAAATGAATTAAAGCACTTTGACGACTTTTAAGCTTCTGTGGCATCTATAGCAATTACTGTACCGCTAAAGTCATAAATATTACCCTGTAGCTGAATCGATGAACCTATTTTAATCTTTTTGCTGCCACTCAACACATAACCAGTATTGGTAACTTCAGCTTTACTGCCCAAGGTAAGGAGCAAATCCCTAACCATGACTATTTCGGGACGAGGATCGTTGAGAGCTTTCACTGTGCCGTCTGGCTGGGGTACAGCAGTGGTTCGAGGCAACACTTTACTTTCAAGGATTGAAACTTTCCCCGCAGGCTGATTGCGAATCACAATATCTGCCTGTTCTTCTGAGGTAAATGCCTGTGCTAAAACATCATACTTGGCAACACTTAACCCTCTAACTAGCACTTGGATTTCAATCGGTTTTTGTTTGGTTTGAGCAACTAAATTGCCAGTCAGGGGTGTACCTGGAAAAAAGAAAACACCGACGACAACCAATAAAATTACACAGGCAGCAGCTAAGTCAAGCAGACTCAACTTACCGAATAGTCTTCCTTTAGAGTCAATAATTTTCATAATTAGCTGTCAAAATTTCGCTGTCTTAAATTATTTGCGTTTATATTATGTCACTAGTTATCTATTTTTTAAGGCGATCGCTAATCACAGGGCAACTATGACTACAGTGAAGACGAAGAAACGAGTATTTTTTTGAAGTTGTTTGGACTTTAGCGAAGAAAGTTAGCAGATTTTTGCTGAATAATTCAATTCTTTTCTAAGATTTAGGCATAAATTAATGCCAATAATGTCAAGTAATATTACTCATCGTCGAGATCAATAGTAGTTAATTAAAGTAGCATCATTATGGTTCAATCAACTAAAAATAATAATCAAAATTTATTAGCGATACTGGTGTCAATCGCCTGGATTGACGGTGAAATTCAACCCGCAGAAGAGAAATTTTTAGCCCAGATTGCCAGCGAACAAAATCTTGATTCAACAATAAAGCTACAAGACTTGTTGGCACAGTATCAAGATTCATCTTTAGAAAAATGTTCTCAGCTTTTAGAACAGTATCTAGGTGCAAATCCTACTCTGGCAGATTACGAGCATCTTTTTGGTGCAGTTAGTAAATTAATTTATAGCGATGATGATATTGCCACCGAAGAAGCATCTCTATTAACTAAAATGCAGGATTTAGATCCAAGTAATTTAAAAACTCATTCTACTTTCGATCAAGCAATTTTGAAAATTCAAAAACTATACAAAGCAGGGTTAAACAAAAAATAGGTCATAGTCGATCGCAGGTAATTACGGTTGTTCGTTCCAAACCCGTAAATAAAGATAAACAAATATAAAGGCGATCGCTAATAGAATAGTGGCAGCAGCAGCAGCATAACCAAATTCAAAACTAGAAAAAGCCTGCTCGTAAATATAGTAAACCAAAAGATTGGTAGAATTTAGCGGCCCTCCCCCAGTAATAATATATACCTGCTCAAAACTTCTGAGGGTGAAGATCGCCGTAGTTAAGACGGCAAAAACTAAGGTGGGAGTTAATCCAGGCAGGGTAATATACCAAAACTTAGCCCAGCCGTTTGCCCCATCTAATTCTGCTGCTTCATAACGAGACTGGGGAATAATTTGTAATCCAGCCAGAAAAACGATTAAATTAAAACCCAATTGCTTCCAGCTACTTAGTAAAATCAGTACTGGCATCGCCCAAAGAGTACTACTTAACCAAGAAATCGGCTCTAAACCCCAAGCCAGCAATAAATCATTAACTCTCCCGTCGGTTTGAAACAGCCAGCGAAACGCCAATCCTACCGCCACTAAAGATGTAATCGAAGGGACAAAATACGCAGCGCGCAATAATCCCCGCAAAGCGATCAAGCGATTGAGTAAGACAGCTAAACCCAAAGGAATAATAATCGTTGGTATGACTGTAGCTATAGTGAAATAAGCCGTGTTGCCCATTACCTGCCAAAAGTCACCATCGGTAAACAGTCTTAAATAGTTTTGTCCGCCAATCCATTCAATTCCTGTAACGGTAAAGCTACCTGTCGTAAAGCTGAGATATAGCAGATAAACGATAGGATAAAACAGAAATACGCCTAATATCACTAGCGCAGGCGAGAGAAATATAACCGCAGCTACAGCGTCGCGATCGAGCCAGGCTGAAATTAGGTTTGTTTTAAACAATTTACTCATACTTATAAGTATTGAGCCATTGATTTGCCAAGAGTTGTCTTACCAGAAAAGGGCATTCCACAAAGAAGATAAAAATGTTTCATCATATCTAAAAAAAACTATAATTGCTCTTTTACCCAACTGCGAAAAGCTCTCATGCCTTTATTTCTACCTTCGCTGCGGCACTGGATCAAATATTGAGGAATGACTTCAGTTAAGGGTAAATTAGGAAAATTGCGACTAGTTAATGACTCTACATATTTACCCTCGATTAGTAACAAAATCTGTAGCTTGTTTTTTTCATATCTCCATAGTTCTGGTACACCCAAAGACTGATATATTTCTGGATGGCTGCGGTTGGTAATATCTATTTCTAAAGCCAAGTCTGGCGGTGGATCTATTGTCAAATCTAATCTGTTTTTCCCTCTTACCACAGCTTCATTCTGAATATAAAAGCAACTGTCTGGTTCAATTCCTTTAAACATTATTTGATTTTTAAAAGTAGTAGAACCGAGGGGACAAAATTCAATATCCAGTTCTTCCAGCAAAATTTCGACAAAATTACTGACATAAACTTTATTTACTTCGTGTTCTGGTAAAGGTGTCATTATTTCTAGTCTTCCTTGATCGTAAGCTATTCTAGAACTTCGACTTTCACCTAAATCTACCAAGATAGCTTCAAATTCGTCCCAACTAAGATCGTACAGAATTACTTTTTGTCCTGGGGGAACTATAATTTTTTTTACTTCCAATAACATAGTTTTTCTTATAGCGATCGCTAGATCAATAAGTTATTTCCAGATCCTAATCGAAGAACGCGATATATTGCTATTTCTTGGTGCTAGCTGCTTTCGTAAAGCTTTGTTGCTTTGTCCTCAGAAAAGGGGACGATCGCTCTAGCGCTTATATATTCTGGCTATAAGCCTTACTGTATATAGCAATAATTGTATGTTCGCGCCCTTTAAAGAATATTTAGAAGAAGAACTTTTTAAACACTTCGATTTAAGCAGTCGCTCTATTCCTGCGGGATTGGAATCTAACATTAGTGCTAGAGGTAAAAACCCCGCGACAATCCAAAGCTGGTGTTATCAAGCTGAGCAATTGAGAAAAATCCGTTATTCCTACATCGATGCTGGGGAAACTGCTCAGGTATTTAATAGCGTTGTCTATCCTGCTCATCATTACGACATACCTTTATTGGGCGTTGATTTTCTTTCCTTTGGGAAGAAGAAAATTTTAGTAGTGATGGACTTTCAACCATTATTCCGCGATCGCGCCTACCTAGAAAAGTATATTGAGCCGATGCGGGAGATCAGGGATAAATATAATGAGTTAGCCCAAGATTTGGAGATGAAATTCTACGATGCTAATCAATATTTTTCTAAATATTTGCTGTTTGCCAAGCTGGATTCTGAAGCAGTAGTAAATAGACTATTTCCCGCTTTCCAAGAATATCTATCCCTATATTGGCGAATGGTGGCTAATACTGAACCTTTAACTAATCCAGAGGACATTCAGCGGATTGTGGCAGCGCAAA
This sequence comes from Pleurocapsa minor HA4230-MV1, assembly GCA_019359095.1. Lineage (NCBI taxonomy): Bacteria > Bacillati > Cyanobacteriota > Cyanophyceae > Pleurocapsales > Pleurocapsaceae > Pleurocapsa > Pleurocapsa minor. The sequence continues at coordinate 92,928 of JAHHHZ010000022.1, forward strand.
AAAAATACGATCAATATAGTGCCGAACGAGATCCCGCTCATGGTTTATTTAGTAGCTATTTTGGCTCAGAATGGTCAGAAAAATTCCTCTATGAATTTCTGTTTGAGGATGCATCTCCTTTGGTAGTTCCCACCGCCACCGCCAGCAAATAGCCTAAAATAATTTTAACAGTATGACCTTATATCAACCATTTATCGAGCAAGCGATCGCCACTTTAAAGTCCAGATTAAACCTGCAACCCTACCCTATTCCTGCTGGCTTTGAACGGAAAGAAGGGGTGATGGGTAAAGGGAAAAAGCAAGAGCCAGTAAAAACTACTAGTTACGGCTTACAATCAGACAAACTAAGGCAAATTAGAGCAGCTCATGTGCAGGGGGGAGATTCACTTCAGGTACTTAATTTTGTCATTTTTCCCAAACTTAATTACGATCTGCCCTTTTTTGGTGCGGATTTAGTCACCTTACCTGGGGGACATCTAATTGCGATCGATATGCAGCCACTATTTAGTCAAAATAAAGCTTATCAGGCTAAATACAGTGACCCGATTATGCCGATGTTCCATCAGTATCAACAAGATTTACCTTGGGGTGGAGATTTTCCCCAAGAGGCTCAACAATACTTTTCTCCCGCCTTTTTGTGGACTCGCCCATCCCAGACAGAAGTAGTTGAGAATTTAGTCTTTAAAGCTTTTTGTGACTATCTCAATGCCTATATTGATTTTGTCGAACAAGCAGAAGTAGTAACCGATCCTCAACAGCTAACGGCGATTTTTCAAGCCCAAAAAAGCTACGCTGACTATCGAGCCGAAAAAGATCCCGCCAGAGGTATGCTAACTCGCATATATGGCTCAGAATGGACAGAAGAATATATTCATGGTTTCCTCTTCGATCTTGAACGTACTTTGACGTTGGCTTAAGCGATCGCGATCGCCTAATATTTAGGTTAACAGCGATCGATCGGGCAATTGTTGATAAAAGTAACAGTTGATTGCTTTGGGTTACAGAAAGATAAGATAATAAACATTAACAAATCTTGTTTCTTATAAGTATTTACCTTGTTAGGGCAGCAGTGTTTGTCCTTAAAAAATTGGCAACTAGCTGAATAATCAGGAATTAAACATTAAGCTCGACATCGAGCTAACTAGCCAGCCGAACAGCAAAAAACAAGGAACATTATTTGACCGTAACTTTAACCAAACCTAAAAGTTGGTTGAGGGTGGTCAGTAAAACCTGGAAAATTTAACAAGACGTAACAAACTATGGTTCGTTGTCGTTGTATAAAAGTTATCTGAGGGAGAAATGCCTGTAGGCGAAGCCAAGAAGCGATCGCAGAGTGCGGGTTGAATACTTCAAACTTTGTGAAATGCCTTGGATAACCGCCGTAAAGCTATCTCTTTTACGGTTTTTTATTAAGCGTGTAAAGTTTTGTTAGGTGACTTAAGAAACTCTGACTAAGTGCCTAGAGAATAGTAACTTAGCACCTTCGACAATCAACCTCTTTCTAAAAGCTAGCGATCGCGCTAGTGGCTGAAAGTAGTTTTTAAGTTAAGATTCCTTTTTGAAGTTCAACTAAACCAAATTTAATTCGAGTAGGAGATTATTTATAATGTTCGACGCATTTACTAGAGTTGTTGCTCAGGCTGATGCCCGTGGCGAATTTCTATCCAGCAGCCAGTTGGATGCTCTAAGTGCAATGGTTGCAGCTAGCAACAAACGTATGGATTCAGTTAACCGTATTACTGGTAACGCTTCCGCTATTGTGACTAACGCAGCTCGTTCTTTGTTTGCCGAGCAGCCTCAGCTAATCGCTCCTGGTGGAAACGCTTACACTAGTCGTCGTAACGCAGCTTGCTTACGCGATATGGAAATCATTTTACGCTACATCACTTACGCTATCTTTACAGGTGACGCGAGTGTGCTAGAAGATCGTTGTCTTAATGGACTGCGCGAAACTTATCTAGCTTTGGGTACTCCTGGTGCTTCTGTTGCTGTTGGCGTTCAAAAAATGAAGGAAGCTGCCTTAGCAATCATTAACGATACTAACGGTATCACTCCTGGTGACTGTAGCGCTATTTCTTCTGAAATCGCTGGCTACTTCGACCGTGCTGCTGCGTCAGTAGGTTAATTCAACGGGCATACTTGCTCTGTTGACAGCGAATATCAACCTTTGGTTGTTTAGAAAAAATTAGTAAAACAAGAGAAACATTACAATCATGAAAACTCCTTTAACTGAAGCAGTATCTTCTGCTGATTCCCAGGGTCGTTTCTTAAGCAGCACTGAAATCCAGACTGCTTTTGGTCGCTTTAAGCAAGCTAATGCTTCTTTAGAAGCAGCAAAAGCTTTGACCAGCAATTCTCAGAGCTTAATTGATGGCGCAGCTAATGCAGTATATGCTAAATTCCCCTATACTACTAGCACTCCTGGCCCTAACTACGCTTCCACTCCTACTGGTAAAGCAAAATGTTCTCGTGACATTGGTTACTACCTAAGAATGGTAACTTACTGCTTAGTTTCTGGTGGAACTGGCCCGATGGATGAGTATTTAGTAGCTGGTTTAGATGAAATCAACCGTGCTTATGAACTATCTCCTAGCTGGTACATCGAAGCTCTAAAATATATTAAAAATAATCATGGCTTGAGTGGAGATCCTGCTACTGAAGCAAATAGCTATCTTGACTATGCGATTAACACACTTAGCTAAGACTAAATGACTTGATTCGATTAGTCATCAACCTGTTCGAGTGACAGGTAACAGATGAGATTCAAATGTTTTGACTCATCAAGTGATACTCAGAGGAGTATGCGAATGCCAGCAGCAAAGCTAGTATTTGTTTACTTTTCTGAGTATTGTTGTTTTAAAGGGATGAAGAATGGAGGCTGAAGAAATAGATAGCTTAAACAATTCAAATGAAGCCGAACAGTTGACGCTAGAACAGGCGATCGCCAATCTCAATCAAAGAGAAGATTTAGGAGCGAGGTATTATGCTGCCTGGTGGCTGGGAAAGTTTAGAATCAATGACCAATCGGCGATCGCTGCTTTATTAACCGCCTTAGAAGATGAACAAGATCGCGCGCCTGATGGGGGATATCCTTTACGTCGTAATGCAGCTAGAGCTTTAGGTAAACTAGGGGATAAGCAAGCGGTAGAGCCATTAATTCGCTGTTTAGAATTTCCCGATTATTACGTGAGGGAGGCGGCTGCTCAAGCGTTGGAAAGCTTAGAGGATCGAAGATGTGTTCCTACGTTAATTAAGCTGCTAGATGGTGGAGTAGCACAGGCGACCAGAGTGGCAGGTAAGCCCCACTTAGTACAACCTTATGAAGCCGTAATTGAAGCTTTAGGCACTTTAGGCGCAACGGTCGCAATAAACTTCATTGAGCCATTTACCCAGCACTCAACCGAAAAGGTAAAGTATGCTGCTGCTAGAGCTATGTATCAGTTGACGAAACAAGAGCAGTATGGCGAGATGTTGATTCAGGCACTATCGGGAGACGATTTACAGCTACGCCGTTCAGCATTGATGGACTTAGGTGCGGTAGGATATCTCAAAGCGGGTCAGGCGATCGCAGATACTTTAGCGGAAAATAGTATGAAGTTGATTGCCCTCAAAGGACTATTAGAAACAGACTTGAAAAGTAGCAAAGATTCAGCAATCTCACCTGAGAGTATTCATATAATGAACCTTATGGATTCTCTTCTTTGACAAGAGCTAATTATCAATCAACTAGGGACAAGATTACTGTCTAAACTCTAAACCAATGTCATTGACTTCAGACTTATGCAGGTAGCCTTAGAAAAAATTGTCGTCAAACCTGGACAACAATTATTGTTGCAGGATATTAGCTGGTCAGATCTCGAAGAGATTTTAGCCGATTTAGGAGAACATCGTGGTTCCAGAATTTCTTATAGTGATGGAGCATTAGAAATAATGGTTCCTTTACCAGAGCATGAGAAGCACAAAGAGATTATTGGAGATTTAGTCAAAATTTTGCTCGAGCAATTAGGAGTTGATTTTGAATCATTGGCATCCACTACATTTAAAAGTGAAGCAATGAAACAAGCTTTAGAAGCCGATGCCTGTTTTTATATCCAAAATTATCAGGCTGTGATTGGCAAAGAGCGACTAGATTTAACCATCGATCCGCCACCAGATTTAGCGCTGGAAATTGACATAACTAATAGAACGCAGTTTGATAATTACCTGCTCTTGAAAGTTCCTGAACTATGGCGTTACAGTAAAAAAGGACTGCAAATTTATCTGTTACAAAACAACCAGTATCAAGAATCGACAACTAGCCCAAATTTTCCGCATCTGCCGATCGTCGAGTTGGTCGAACGCTACGTAAAACAAGCCCAGGTTGAAGGTAGAAGTAAAGCAATTAGAGCCTTCAAACAGTGGATTAAAGAAAATCTTTAAATTGAGTTGAGACGAGCAAGATAGTAAAATTATCTTCTAGCTATATTGCATTTAATTAGCCACCTATTGCCAATGTCCGATGTTCAACAATTAATTGAGGCGGTAAATCAAGCCGATTCTGCCGACTTACTCTTAAAAACAGTCGAAGATTTAGCGGTCGTTGGCGATCGCGCTGCTATACCTACTTTAGTTGAGGTATTAGGCTTTAACAATCCTGGTGCTGCGGTTGCTGCGGTTGACGGTCTAATCGAGATTGGCGAGCCTGTGGTTGACTATTTACTAGAGAATTTAGACGGTTATAACTACGGCGCACGAGCTTGGGCGACGAGAGTATTTGCGGGGATTGGCGATCCTGCTGCCTTAGATTTATTATTAGAAGCTGCGGTTGCTGATTTCTCTCAAAGCGTGCGTCGTGCAGCAGCTAAAGGGTTAGGGAACATTATTTGGTCTAAGCTGCCCCCAGAAGATGCGATCGGCGCGCAAAAAAAAGTCTTAGATACGCTGTTACTAGCGACAGAAGATGGAGAGTGGGTGGTGCGCTATGCTGCGATCGTCGGACTAGAAGCCTTAAGTAAAACTTTGGCAGTGAGTCAACCTGATTTACTACCAAAAATTAGGAGTAAGTTCCAGGAATTAATTACTAGCGAGTCAGAACCAGCGGTTTATGCTCGAACTAAATATGCGCTACACAATCTAAAATAGCCAATAATTAATAATTAAATAAAATAACTGTTTTTATTTAAAGATCATGGTGTTAATTGGGTTGAGAGGTAAAGTGAAAACATAATAAATAACTCCCGCGCCTAAAAGTGTTATGGTCAAGCTAAAAATTATTACCCAGCGATCTGCTGGCTGGTATCTATCTTGGTCTATATCTCGGCGAACAGCAAAGTAGTGATAAGTTGAAAGTATTACTGTGACAAGTCCTACCAAGGAAAAGATCAGTCCTAACTTCCAGCCATTTCCAGGAGTAGTAGTTGCAGGTGGTTGAACAAAGCGCAGGCGCACAATAACTACACCAAACCCCATTAAAGAGATTGCTGTCCGCATCCATGCTAGATAAGTACGCTCGTTTGCTAAGTGTTCTCTAATCCGATTGGAATTTCTGCGGTTTGATGGTTCTAAATTCACTACACCTACTCTTTCATCTTGAATAAAGCTAACTCGCTAATTGACGATTAGTAGTTGGCAAGTTAACTAAATCTTGCTTAGCTGCCTCAAAGCATTTAATTTGACGGGGTTCTAGATAGACATTTTGTTCAGTGGTTAAATCAAGACGAGCAAATTCTTCTCGGTTCAAATGAGCCATGACCGCCGAGCGATCGCCTAAAATTAATTCTAGTTGAATTTCCCAACCTAGGTGAACGATTCGCTTAACTTTTGCTGAGATGCTCTGTTTTTGGGGAGTGGTAAAAATTTCAAAATCGTGAGGACGAACAAAAAAGTTTGAGGCAGGATTAGTTTGATAGGCGTGATCGAACATTGGACTAGTATTGGGCAGAACATTTACTTCCCCTACAAAGCTCATCACAAAAGGATTAGCGGGATTATCATAAACTTCAGCTGGCGTGCCAATTTGCTCGATTCTCCCGTTGTTCATCACCACAATTTTATCGGCTACAGCCATTGCTTCTTCGCGATCGTGAGTGACAAAAATACTAGTTAGATGTACTTCATCGTGGAGACGGCGTAACCAGTTGCGTAGTTCTTGTCTAACTTTGGCATCTAATGCCCCAAAAGGCTCGTCTAGCAGTAAAACTTCTGGCTGTACGGCTAAAGCGCGAGCGAGGGCAACACGCTGTCTTTGTCCACCCGAAAGCTGATTAGGATAGCGATCGCCAAAACCTTGAAGCTGAATTAATTCTAGTAGTTCGTTGACTCTTTGTTGAATTACTTTACGGGATTTTTTCCGAATATCTAGCCCAAAAGAAATATTTTGTCTGACTGTTAGATGTTTGAATAGAGCATAGTGTTGAAAGACAAAACCGATATTGCGCTTGCGGATATCGAGATGAGTGGTATCGCGATTGTTGATCGCAACTGTGCCTCGATCTGGAGGCTCTAAACCAGCGATCGCTCTGAGTAACGTAGATTTGCCAGAACCAGAAGGGCCAAGTAGAGCAACTAAAGTTCCAGGTTCGACGTTTAAATTGATATTATCTAAAGCTTGAAAGTTACCAAATTTCTTCGAGACTTGGGCGATCTTAATACTCATAATAGTTAGTTGCTAAGTTATAGCTAGTAATAGTTTTTAATGATGGGTTTTTGTTTCGAGTATTTCTTTAAAAATTAAAGTCAATACCGCTAATGAAGCCAAGATCGCTGCTGCACCAAAAGCAGATTCTGCCTGGTAGTTTTTATAAGCCTGTTCGACAAAAATCGGTAAAGTGGCGGTTTTGCCCAGAATACTGCCAGATACTACCGATACAGCTCCAAATTCACCCATTGCTCTAGCGTTGGTTAATAAAATACCGTAAAGTAAACCCCAGCGAATATTAGGCAAGGTAACGCGGGCAAAAACTTGCCAATCACTAGCGCCCAAAGTGCGGGCTGCGGTTTCTTGTTCTTCGCCAATTTCTTCTAAAATCGGAATAACTTCACGGGCGACAAAAGGTAAAGTAACAAAGGCAGTTGCCAAGACAATTCCTGGGATGGCAAACAAAACTTTAATGTTTAAACTTGCTAGTAGGTTACCTATCCAGCCATCTTTGCCATAAAGCAGAATGATAGTTAAGCCCGCCACAACAGGTGAAATTGAAAATGGCAAGTCGATCGCACTGAGTAATAAAGTACGACCACGAAACTGATTGCGCCCAATCACCCAAGCAGCACAAAGACCAAAGATAGTGTTTAGGGGAACGGCGATCGCCGTAACGATTAGAGTTAAAATCGTCGCCTGCCAAAAATTTCGTTGATCGATCGAAGTTAAAAAGACATTAATACCCTGATGAAAAGCTTCGTAGAAAATAGCGATCGCTGGTACGAGTAACAATAATGCTAAGTAAAGTAGGGCGATCGGCAGTAACAAGTTTGATAATTTTAGTTTAGCGAGCATAGCGACGAGTCCATTGTTGTAAAAGATTGATCAGCAGCAATAGTACTAAGGAAACCAATAGCAGCACTGTACCAATTACTGTAGCGCCAGTGTAGTCATATTGTTCTAATTTTTGGAACACTAAAACAGGCGCAATTAAATCTTTAAAAGGAATGCCCGATGCTACTAATACCACCGAACCATATTCGCCTACGGCTCGGGAAAAACCTAAAGCCATTCCTGTTAAAATGGGCGGAATTAGGGGCGGTAAAATAACTCGCCAAAAGGTTTGCGAATCCGATGCACCCAAAGACCAAGCAGCCTGTTCAATTTCTGGTTCTAGTTCGAGTAAAACTGGCTGCAAAGTACGAACGATAAAAGGTAAAGAAATAAACAGCATTGCTATGAATACCCCCAGTCTAGTAAAAGCAATTTTGATCCCCATTGGTGCTACCAGTTGTCCGATCAAGCCATTATTACTGTAAATAGTTGCTAAAACTACACCAGCGACAGAAGTGGGTAGTGCAAAGGGAATGTCGATCGCAGCATCGATAATTTTTTTACCAGGAAATTGATAACGAACTAAAATCCAAGCAATCAAAGTTCCCATAATGCCGTTGAGTAAACCCGCAGCTAAAGCCGTAACAAAGGTAACTTCATAAGCAGAGAGGGCAACAGGATCGGTAGCAATCCGCCAAAATTCACTAGTGCCAATAGTTAAAGACTTGGTGATTAAGGCAGCCAGAGGCAAGAAAAGAATCAAACTTAAATAGCCGATTGTCACCACCCAAGGTAGAGAAATTTTGCTGGAGTTAGCTTGCTGATGGCGATTCGATTGTGCTTCAAAATGAGATGAAAAATTAGTCATATGATGTGCCTTACGCAACTACTGAGATGAGATCGCCAAATATTTTGTGACTCCAAGATCTTGCCAACAAGCCATCGTCAAAGATAAGTTGTCGAATGTTCCTGAAGCTTCTACCAAATACCAATCAAAGCGATCGCCATTAATCCCTGATAATTTGGAAATAACTTTTAAATCGACCTTCATCACCTCGGCTATAGTTAACAACATCAACTGAGAAAAATTGTGCTGGGGCGCTTTAAGAGCTAATTTAATCTGGAAAAGTTTAATCTTGTTGCGATAGTGTTGTAGAGTCAGTTTTTGGTTTTGCATTAGTTACAGCTGAAGATTTTTACTAAATAGAATCGACGCTTAAAATTATTTTTGGTTAATTTTGTTCATCATCTTGTCAAATCCTGCGCCATCGTCAAAAAATTCCTTCTGGATTTTATCCCAACCGCCTAAATCTTCGATGGTAAATAGTTTTGTGATGGCAGGATACTGTTGAGCAAATTCTTGACCAACTTGGGGATCGATGGGGCGAAAACCAACTTTGGCAAACTCCTGTTGTGCTTCAGGAGTGAAAAGAAATTCACTAAAAGCTTGAGCAACTTCTCTCGTTCCGCGTCGATCGACATTGGCATCAACTACCGCGACGGGACTATCAATGGAAATGTTGTAATCGGTAGGAATAAAGTAAGGTACAGCTTCACCTTTTTGTTTAGCTAATAAAACTTCATTTTCATAATTAATTAAGACATTACCCTGTCCCTGTTGATAAAAGACATCACTCGATTCACGGGCATCTTCAGGTAAGACAGGCACGTTAGCAAATATTTTTTCGGTAAAAGCATTTGCTGCTTGCTCGCTTCCTCCCGCCTGGGTGACAGAACCCCAAAGAGCAAGATAATTCCATCTGGCACCCCCTGAAGTTTTGGGGTTAGCAGTAATTACCTCGACACCTTCGTTAGTTAAATCCGACCATTTGGATACTTTGACGCTATCATCCCGCTTGACGATCGCTGCTACCGATTTATGCACAATTGATTTATTGGGTAATTCCTGTTCCCAATTGGGTTCAATTAATCCTGCCTCTTCGATTTTTTTAGTATCTAAAGCTAATGCTAAAGCGACGACATCTGCTTCTAAACCATCAATAACAGCGCGAGTTTGCGAACCAGAACCACCATAACTCTGCTCGATGATTACATCCTGTCCAGTTTTAGCTTTCCACTGTTCGACAAATTTAGGAATAATTTTCTCGTAAGCACTTTGAGTAACTGCATAAGAAACCAAAGTCAACTCGACTTCCTCTGCCTGTTGGGCTTGTGCTTGACCATTCTGACTAGCAGCTTCATTTTGGTCAGAACAACTCGCGATCGCCCCACTAGCAATTAGTCCTGCTACCATCCAACCGATAAATTGCTTACTTTTAATCATTAATTTAAGATTTTTAAGATTTAGTTTATTTGAATTCTAATCTTAATCGAATTTAAAATGAATTGCAATACATCTTAAATTGTTTTTGTAATTAAAGCAAAAAAAAGCCTAAAAAAAATAAACGATCGCCCTGTAAACAAAATTACCTGAATGGCGATCGCCTTAAATAAAATAATAGGTGAAAATTAAATTAGAAACTAAACTAATGTCAGGAGAAACCAGCCTCAGTAAATTGTTGCAATGTATGCAGCCAATCCTTTCCCCAGGAGAATATGTTTTTTGCAGCATTGGCGAGCAAGATAATCGCTATGCTCAACTCAATCCCATTGGTCAATTTCGAGAGCATGAGGCAATAACACTAATTCTTGAGCGAGAACAGGCTGATGCAGCCAGTTTGCCTTATACCTCAGTCTTTTCGATGATTACTCTTTCAATCCACTCTAGTTTAGAAGCAGTTGGTTTTCTCGCTGCTATTACTAGCAAATTAGCCGAACACGAGATTAGCGTTAATCCTATTTCAGCTTATTATCACGATCATTTATTTGTCCCTGTTTCACGTACCAAACAAGCAATAATGCTACTTCAAGAGTTTTCTAAGCGATCGCCTTAAATAAACATGAGTTCGACAAAGCAAAAAAGCTAATCTTTTTCAAGATTTAAGTTTCAGTGAGATGAAGTCCGCTTAATTACTTCTAATAAAATCTTTGCCCCAAACTAAGCGGGATAAACGTCTTTGCGTCTTTGCGACGCGAAGCTAGTGCTAAAGCATACCGCTTCGCATATCCTTTAGGGCGCGAGTTTTAATTATGATTGTTTAAACGGACTTCATATGAAACCCTGATTTACTCGCCTTGTGGAAAACGCTCCCATAAATCTGTTCCTTGTCTAAGACTGTGATGAGCGCCATTACCGAGAATCAAGTGATCTAGCAAAGGGATATCTAAATACTGTGAACCCTGTAATAATTGCTCGGTTAAATAAATATCTTCAGGAGAAGGCTCTAGATTTCCAGATGGATGATTATGAGCAATAATTAGCTTGGTTGCTCCTTGACGGACAGTTTCTCGAAAAATTTCGCGAGGATGTATTAGGGTTTCCGTAGCTGTCCCAATAGTTAAAATTTTAGTCGCCAATAAACAATTTTTGACATCTAGCATTAAGACAGCAAAACGTTCCTGATTCTGCCACATCAAGTCATTACTCAATACTGCTGCTGCGGATGCAGGACTATCTACGGCAACTCGTTCATTTGGTTTAAAGATAAAGGTGCGTTTGCCTAATTCCACCGCAGCGATGATAGTAGCAGCCTTCGCAGGGCCAATCCCAGGAATTCGCATCAACTCGCGAGGATTAACATCTCGCAAAACATCTAAAGGTGCGCGTCTATATTTGCCCAATTCTTGTAGTATATGCTGTGCTAAACCGATCGCTGATAAATTACCTCTGGTTTGTCCTGTACTAATTAAAATAGCAATCAGTTCTGCCTCAGAAAGATTTTTTGCTCCCACCGCCATCAATCTCTCACGGGGTCGCTCACTGACAGGTAAATCAGCAATTCTTAGGCGATAAGTCATAACGGCTGCAACAGAATAATAGCTTTGTATGACAAATATAACCTGCGTAATACGAAAATTAGATTAGCTGCATCTAATCTTTAATTAACTCCACCGCATCTTTACCATCAAGATCGCTAAAGTATACCTTGACCTTTTCTTCAGAAGCTGTCGGCAATTCCTTACCGATAAAATCAGGATGTATAGGGAGTTCGCGATGTCCCCTGTCAACTAATACCGCTAACCTGATTGATTCTGGTCTACCATACTCCGTAACCGCATTAAGAGCAGCACGAATAGTTCTACCTTTATAGATTACATCATCTACTAACACTACAGTTTTACCTGTCAAATCAATAGGAATCTTGGTTTTAGCAGGAATGCGCGTCCTAATTTTATCTAAATCGTCACGATAGAAAGTAACATCGATCGCCCCCACGGCAACAGAAGTATTTTCCAAAATTTCGATTTGCTTGGCTAATAAGTGAGCTAAAGGTACACCTTTGGTATGAATACCCAATAAAATTGTTTGTGATAAATCGGCAGATTTTTCGACAATTTGAGAAGCCAAACGGTTGATCGTGCGACGAATTTCTTCAGCAGATAATATAGTAACTACTTGAGCTGACATTTATTACAGTGAGCAAACACTTGTTATTTCTGGTATCTATTGATTATATATGCCTAATGTGAATTAAAAATGCTAGTGATTCATTTTTAGCTATAAGCTATAAGCTTTAAGCCATAAGCTTTTTATATTTTCTGGCTAATATTCTATAAGTTCCACGGACAGTAAATGATGACCAATCAAACTAAAACTAAACAAGTAGTAATCAATTCACCACTGGATATGCACCTGCATTTTCGAGAAGGTGGAATGGCGCAGACAGTTATTCCGCTTACTTCCTATGCTTTTGCAGGAGGGGTAATTATGCCGAATTTAGTGCCAGTGGTGGATAATTTAGAGCGCCTAACAGGATATCTTCAAGAGATTAAGACTAACCTTGGTCAAGATGTATTTGAGCCATACATGACGGTATTTTTTAAAAACTATACTTATCAAGAGCTAGAAAAGTTAAAGCCACATATTTTAGGAGTCAAGCTTTATCCTGCGGGAGTAACTACCAATAGTGAGGATGGGGTTGCTACCTTAAATCAAGCCGAGGCTACGATTAAGCATCTTGAAGAGCTAGAAATTCCTTTATTGGTACATGGAGAAACTCATGGCTTTGTGATGGATCGAGAAAAGCTGTTCTTACCAATTTTTGAAGATCTAGCGCAGAAATTTCCTCAGCTAAAGATCATCATGGAGCATATTACGACAGCCGAGGCGGTATCCCTATTAGATAAACATGAGAATATCTACGCCACTGTAACCTTGCACCATCTAATTATTACTCTAGATGACCTGGCGGGGGGTTTACTTAGACCACATTTATTCTGTAAACCGATCGCTAAACGTCCTGAAGATCGTGCAGCTTTACTTGATGCTGCTCTTAAAGCTCATCCTAAACTGATGTTTGGTAGCGACTCTGCACCTCATCCCCTCAATCAAAAAGAGGCTTGTGGTTGTGCTGCGGGGATCTTTACCGCACCGATCGCCTTACAGGCTTTAGTAGAGTTATTTGAGCGACATCAGGCGATCGCTAATTTGCAAGCTTTTGTTTCTGATAATGCTCAACGTATCTATGGCATCCAACCACCACCAAAATCCGTAACTTTAGTTGCCACCCCATTCAAAGTGCCTTCAATGTATGGTACTGTTACACCCATGTTTGCTAACCAAGAAATATCTTGGTCAATTACTCAAGTCAGTTAATTGCAGTTTACAACTGTTTTTAATGTAAAAAACGCATTTAAAATCAGCTTCGATTTAATTTTGGTAAGTTTTGATACCAATAGTCGAAAAAATCAATGTCAGCATAACTCCAGTCTTAGAATATATTGCAATATTGCAGCATGAATAACCACGCATCACTCGTAATCGCCTCAATTTTTGGTTTGGTCGCAGGAATGAGCCATGTTATGGTCTCCCAGTCCCAAAACCTACCTTTTTCTTTGTCAGAGCAGGTGATCGAATCAATTAATGGCAGTAATAGCAGTAATTTTAATCAAACTTTCAATTAAACGCTAAAACATTACCAAAAGATGAAAAGTAGCCATTATTACATTCTCCCATAAATAATAAAGGCGATCGCAAAATATAAATGCGATCGCCTGACTGAATAAATTATAAGTAAATGATTGAAAGTTGCTCTAAATAAAAACTAAATTATCTTTAATTTAGTAAGTGGTTAAATCTAAAAAGTATTTTAAAGTTCGTAGCAAAATAAACCCATCTGAGGTAGTTCAAAACACCATTGATCGGAAGTTAAAACCAACTGTTTTTTTGCTTTACTGTCCTTATTTGTTTTCTTGGCTGCCTGTGCAGGTAAGATATTAAGACTAAAAATAGTTAGAGCAAATAAAAGATAAGATAGTTGATTTTTCATGATGTTTAGTAGCTAGTAACTGTGGTTTATTAAAGTTTTTTTTATCTAAAGCCAGTATAAAATTGACGTTATAAATAACCAGTGACTATTGTCACTCTTTAAAACCCTACTTAGTCACTTAAACAATTGATTAATCGATTAAATTATTAGATCACAGACTATTTAATTAGCAAATAAACCGTTAGCGATCGACATTAATATAAATTAGCGACATACTCTCCATAGCCGTTATAGGGCAATGTTTCCTTAATTTCCCAAGACAACCCAGGCCCAGTGCTGATAAACTTCTCTGTTGCCTGTGACCAACGGGGATGGGGTACATCAGGATTGACGTTAGCCTCAAACTTATATTCGTTGGGATCGAGAGTATTCCAATAAGTTGCAGGTTGTTGCGCTAAAAACTCAATTTTAACAATCGACTTTGCTCCTTTAAAACCATATTTCCAGGGTGTTACCATCCGTAATGGTGCGCCATGTTGTTTGGGTAAATCGTGACCAAAAATACCTGTGGCAAAGAAAGCTAAATCATTAGCCATTTCTTCAATTCGTAATCCTTCCGTATATGGCCAAGGTAATGAGCCTACATGAAAACCAGGCCCTTTAGTAATTTTAGGATCGTAGAATGAGGTAAAACTAACAAACTTTGCTTTAGCAGTGGGTTCGACATCTGCTAATAATGCCTTCATGGGAAACCCAATCCAAGGCAACACCATCGACCAAGCTTCAACACAACGAAAACGATAGACCCTTTCTTCTTGAGGAAATTTCCGTTTTAAATCATCCAAGTCATAGGTACGAGGATTATTAACCAACCCCGCAATCTCTACTTTCCAGTTTTCTGTAGGTAGCTTTTGAGCGTCAAGCCAAATCTTCTTAGTACCACCAAATTCATAGAAATTATTATATTGCGCAGCGACCTTTTCTTCGACAATCGGTCGATCTACCTGCTGAAAATTAGCATTTTTCGTAACCGAGTCAATTTTTGGCAAATCAATACTTTTTTCCAACTCGATCGCGGAGGCAGATTTACCAATTCCAGCACCACCTTGACATCCAGCCAGGGGTAGTAAGCTTGCACCAATTCCAGCACCAATCAGAGTTTTAATAAAGCTGCGACGATTGTAATAAAGCCTGGGAGAAGTAATCTGATTTTCGGATATTGCCCACGATTCAGGGATACGAATCAAAGTCATTAGAGATTGATAAAATATTTTTGATAGAAGTAACTAGCTTTACTAAAATTGTAAACAAATATGATGCCGATCTTTTTTAAAACTTTTTTTAAAGTTCAAAACCTTCAAATGTTCTAAATGTCAGTTATCAGTAATTACTTTAATATCCTGGTAAATCCCAGTCTTGAGGGTTGAATTCAAGCATCGATCCAAGTATCTGATCGGCTGCTTTAAACAACTGAGGATCAAAAACAACATCAGGAATTACCACCACAGACATCCCTGCTGCGATCGCTGATTGCATTCCCGCAACCGAGTCTTCAAACACTAAACACTGTTCGGGATTAGCTTTTAGTCTTTTGGCTGCGAGCAAAAATATATCTGGTGCAGGTTTTCCTTGTTTAATCTGTGGATCATCACCCAAAGTTTTAATTGTTAATAGCTTCAGCCAATGGTGATGATTAATAGTTTTCATCTCAAAATGATGGCGAGAAGAACTAGAAGCGATCGCTTGAGGGATACGATGAGCTGCTAAATGTTGAATCAGTTCCACTGTTCCAGGTAAAACCTGCGCAGTGCCATATAAAGGATAAAGCAGTTGATTACGTTCTATTAAATACTCCCCAGCAGTCAGAGGTAGCTCTAGCAGCTCAACTAAAATCCTCGCTGAATCTAGGGTTGGTCTTCCAGCGATCGCCATTTTTGCTTGCTGATTAAAAGTCTTGCCATAGCGCTTTGCAACTTCTCTATTGACTTGTTCATACAATGATTCTGTATTTAACAGCAATCCATCTAGATCATAAATAACGTGAGTAATAGACTTAAACATAAACTTTGATTGGTCAATTTAAATTTTAGTTAAGTTTTAGTTAAATAATAAGGCGAGCGTGTCTTTGATATGCTGATAAATAGTCTTTGAATTGGAGATATTTAAAATAGTGAGCGATCGATCTACTGGAAGAATGTTACTCTCGCATAATTTCAATTTACGCAACAATGAACTTCCTGCATTAAACAGAGAAGAGTTTGCCCAAATATTCATTGATGGACTGCAAGGCACAGAAAACATTAAGTGTAGCTCGATTGATAATCCCCACTGGGTAGTAGAAATAATATTTTCTACGGATAAATTTGAGCCAAAAGAGATTGGTCAAATCTGTGGTGATATTTTGACGAATCAAAGAAAAAGTCAACAGCCTGATTCTAAAGCTATTATCGACACTTTAATCCTCGGTGGCAGAAAAACTACTCCTGCTACCAGTATGTCTCCTAATTCATTGCAAATAGGTGAATGGGGGGTGGATGTTGTCGAAACGATTCAAGCCGATGTTTTTCTAGCAGAAATAGCTTGGTCAGAAATGATCGCTTCTAAACCTAGTGATGGTATCTTCAAAATTGAATTTCTCCAAGATTAGCCTCTTTGTCTTCTCAGTTTATAAAATATACAAATGAACACCACCGTATTTGAACAGTTTTTTACTGACTGTATTGGTAATTGGCAGTCCGATCGGACTTATCATTATCTAACTCATCAAGAAATCGAGCGATCGCAAACTACTTTTGAAGTGCAGCCTCTAACCAGCGAACAAAAAGCTAAGGTACTAGCTGATAATGCTTACGAAAAGCTAAATAATTTAGAGACTTTGCCAGGGTTCAACTTGGGTTTTTATACAATTTCGGAAAAAGGGGAAGAAAAAAAACAAAATCTTAATCTGATGTTTGTCCCTAAGTCTGAAACAAATATGTTGCTAGAAGGAGATTATTTACGCGATCGCGCTTACGAAGAAGATCGCCCAATTGTTTCCCATTTTAGCTTTGATCCTCAAACCAGAGAATTACTGATGACCACCAACTATACCCGCGTGGTTTCCGTTGATTCTATTACGCTGACCAACCCGAAGTTACGTATTCGACGGATTCTTAACTATGCCAAGCCTGATGCGGGACAACCACTCAAAAACGTCCTTTTGGCTGGCTTTGGCGTAGAACAAAAGATTTTTAACTAGCTTAAGCCTTGAATTTGTTAAATACTACTCTTATTGCTTAACAATTGTTTATCTAATTCTCATTAAGTTTTACAAAACTTGATAGGATCGGTTCTAACCGCATTGTATAAATAGACTGTAAACCAGATGCCGATTCAGGTAATTGAATTAGGCTAAGGTTTGCACATGTTAGGTGTAATGGCAGATCAATTTATACTTTGTCTTTAAGACTTAAGATTTAGCTCAAACACCTGTTGAAAACTGCGCCGTATTATACAGCGCTTTAATATGATGGTGTTAGAACCCTTAAGTTAAGGACTCTATCCCAAAATATTTGTAATTAAATAAATTGGCATACAACGACTTGAGTACCTGTTAAGTAACAAAATATTAAAGATTAAGTTGTTTAATATTTTCCTACTTTGCTTTTGCTAAGTCAGCCAGAAAAAGTTTATTTCCCATTTTCAGGGAATAAAGCTATGACAAGCATTGAACAAGCAATAGATTAATATATCTGAGCTTAGATGTACTTGTCGAGTTTGTGTATCTACATAAAACTCATCCTCAAGCGTTTGGATCGAGCTATTACTGCCAACATTTAATCGATTCTGGCTGACTCAGGCGAATACATTCACTGTGTAAAAAAAATAATTTCTAAATCAAGGAGATTTATTAAATGACATTTGGACCAGCATCTGAATTAGGTGTAGGCTTATTTGAAGATACCGCTCCTATTGAATACGTACCTGGCCGTTCAGAAGAAGAAGTAGAGAGCATTATTCGTGCTGTCTACAGACAGGTACTGGGCAACGCTTACATTATGGAAAGCGAAAGAGCAATTGTTCCTGAGTCTCAGTTTAGACTAGGAAAACTAAGCGTCAGAGAATTTGTTAGAGAAATCGGCAAGTCTGATGCTTACGTTTCTCGTTTCTTTGAAACTTGCCCTCGCTACCGCTTCATCGAACTTAACTTCAAGCATTTCCTTGGTCGTGCGCCTAATGGTTATGACGAAATGAAAGCTCATAGCGCCATCCTCGATGAAGGTGGTTGGGAAGCAGAAATCGATTCTTATCTTGATAGTGACGAATATCAAGAAGCCTACGGCGAAAACTTTGTTCCTTTTTATCGGGGATATAAGAGTCGTCCTGGTCAAACTATGGTGGAGTTCACTCATATGTTTGCTTTGGCGCGTGGCGCTTCTTCCAGCGACTTCAAAGGTAGTTTATCAGGCAAAACTCCTCTTTTAAACAAAAATATAATTCAAGGTACTCCCCTGGCGGTAATTCCTCCTTCTGGTGGTGCTGCTGGCGATGGTTGGTCTTTCCAAGAACCTGCTTTGGGTGCGCGCACTCGTCAGGGTTCTGGTGCAGGAGAAAATGGCAAAGTATACCGAATTGAAGTAACTGGTTATGCTTCTGGCGCTGTTAACCGCGTATCTAAGTTCCGTCGCAGTAACAAAGTATATCTAGTACCTTATGAGCAGCTCTCCCAAGAATACCAACGTATTCATAAGCAGGGTGGCAAAATAGCTAGTATTACCCCTGTAAACTAGTTTTAAGGTTATTAATCATCATTCCCCTTAAAGACTAAAACTGTCAAAGTTACTAGTTTTAGTTTTCTAAGGGTGAATCATTTGACAAATCAATATTAATTAAGTAGGAAAAATTAGTCATGGTTGCTGTAATAGATGCGCCCGTTGAAGTTCGAGACAATAGTTCCGCTGATGACAAAGCGATCGCAATTCGCGCAGTATATAAACAAGTGCTGGGTAATCCTCATGTGATGGAAAGTGAGCGCCTGGTAAGTGCTGAATCACAGTTTTGTAATGGCAGCATCAGCCTGAGAGAATTTGTTCGCGCTGTCGCAAAATCTGACTTTTATCGCACTCGTTATTTTGAAACCTGTGCGCCTTATCGTTTTGTCGAGCTGAATTTCAAGCACCTGTTGGGACGTGCGCCCGCAGATCAGGCAGAACTTTCAGAACACATTCAACGCTGCATTAACGAAGGTTATGATGCGGAAATCGATTCTTACATTGATAGTGTGGAATATTGCGAGAAATTTGGCGAAAACATTGTTCCTTTTTACACTGGCGCTACCAGCACAATCGGTCAAAAGCAGGTCAACTATAACCGTACTCTTTCCCTGCTTCAAGGGATAGCGGGAGTCGATAGCGCCAAGAAAAATTCTCGTTTAGTAGACAGCGTAGCTACCAATAGTCCTACTCCTGCTAAGAGTCCGAGGGCTAATGCACGGATGTCTCCTTCCCCAGATGCTACTACAAAAAAATTCAGAATCGTCGTTAGAGGAGCTAAATTTGATAGTCCTCGCCGTGTTAGTAACACTGAATATATCGTACCAGGCGATCGCATGACTCCCCAGATTCAGCGCATTAACCGTACTGGTGCCAAAATCGTCAGCATTACTGAAATTTAACCATCTTTTGATCATTGAGATAATTTAATATTCAGGAGCAACAATATGTCATTTTGGGTAACGGATTTAGATCCAGTTGAACTAAGAGAACGTCAACCAAACCAAGATTTTGAGATTATCATTCGTCAAGCTTATAAACAAGTATTGGGCAATGCCTATTTATTAGAAGGCGAAACTTTAGAAACAGCCGAGTCTCTATTTAGAAATGGCGATCTTACTGTACGTGGTTTTGTCAGAGCGATCGGTCAATCTGAGCTTTATCGTTCTTTATTTTTTGAAACCTGTTCACAGTATCGTTTTATTGAAATGAACTGTAAGCACTTCCTAGGTCGTGCGCCTTTAGATCAGGCAGAAATTTCTCAGCATGTACAAATTTATAACAATCTGGGTTACGAAGCAGAAATTGATTCTTACATCGATAGCGATGAATACTTAAACGCTTACGGCGAGAACACTATTCCTTGCCCCCGTACAGAGACTAATCAGCGGAGTATCTTAAACGTTGGTTTTAATCGTACTTATGCTCTATATAATGGCTATGCCAGTAGCGATAACATTACCAATAAAGCGACGTTAATCTCTGATTTAGCTGCCAATAAGCCTACTCCAATTATCTTTCATAAAAATGCTTCTAGTGGTACTCCTGGTAGCAACAACAAACGCTTCCGCATCAAGGCGACTAAAGCTAGTATTGGTTCGCTTAACCGCCTTAGTAACCAAACCTATGAGGTTAATTACGAGCAGTTAAACGCCAAAATCAAAAACTTACACCGCACTGGAGCAAAAATTCTCAGTATTAATGAAGTTTAGGATAGTTAGCCACTATTAGTCCATTACAGTGAAAATATGGGGGAAACGCTCAATTTTCCCCAAAAAATAGGAGGAAATTTAAGCTATGTCAGGAATGATTACTACTGGAGATACTAATATTAGTACTTATGGCAATCGCACGATCGCTATAGAGGTCACTGGTGTTTGTCGTCAAGACGTAATGCGCACTAGTAACTATACAGTGAAAGTGCCTTATAGTCGTATGTCTCAGACTATTCAAAGTATTAATCGCCTGGGGGGGAAAGTAGCAGGTATTTCTTTAGGCAATACTGAAATTGAAGCTGCTACGCCCGCGCCAACTGAGGCAGAACCAAAACCTCAAGAAGATACTCAAAGACGTTCTGGCGGGAGAAAAAACCGCAACCGCAAGTAATTTTAACTTGAGATTATAATTACTTGATTTTCTAGCAGCATCCTTGATTGTTGCTAGGAATTGGTTAAACTGGACGACAATAGTTACCTTAAAATAAAAATCAATTAAAACTTTCTTTTTTTAGCTAAATACTTCCAGAGTAGAAAATCCATGAACATTGATGAGTTTGTCGAACGTTCTTTGGGAAAATGGCGATCGCAGCGCAGCGCTCACCATTTAGCATTTCACCACTTTGAAGAAGTTACTTCCCAAATTGAAATTCTTCCTCTAGAAAACGACGACGAAAAAGTGATTGCTTTATGCAAAGCAAACCAAATAGATCCGCATCTTGTTACTAGTCCTTTTTACATGACTTGGGAAGGAGAATCTGACTGGGATGAAGACGAGGTATTGGCGGGATCGACGGTTTTAGTTCCTGTCCCAGATCTCGAAAACCCTAGTCAGGGGAGACTTTTAAGAGAACAAGGGTATGCCGAAACAGTTGCAGCGATCGGGCAATATCAATTAATTGAAGATGGTTCTTTCGTGCTACATACTCAGTATGAAAGAGCAACTGCTGAAGAGAAAATTTGGTTTGCTACGCCAAACTTGCGATTTCGGGTATCTTTGATTAAAACAGGAGATGGCAAAGGAGTTACGACAGCTTCTTTTTCTTCTGAGATTCGTTCTCTGAATTTGGCTGAACAATCCAACAGTGACTAATGGGTAATAGGTAATGGGTAATGGGTAATAGGTAATAGAGTTTCAGCGGAATTAAACTGCTTGCCACAAAGTTATTTTTGAGCATCGGATTTAGTCTAAGATCTTTGATTTTTTTTGAATAATTTATTGCTGTAAAAATTTTATAAACACAAGATAATGTTGACTAGAGAAAATCATTCAGCACAAGACAATAACTTGCTTCATGAGCTTGCGCGTCTCATGTCGGGAGATTTTTCTAATCGTCAACAGTCTGATGCCGATCCCAAGAATTATGCTCATATTCGCATTTTTTTTCGTCCCCTTCCCTGGGACTTTTTTTCGGGAATTGGCTTTTATTCAGAGCAAGTTTACGATTACAATCTTTGGACTCCCTATCGTCAAGGAATTCATCGCCTCATAGATCGAGGAGATGATATTTATATTGAAAACTATAGTCTTCAAGACGCGGAAAATTATGCAGGTTCGGGTCATAATCGCGATATTCTGCTGACTATCCCTAATGATTGTATTGAACGTCGTCATAACTGTTCGATGGTGTTCTGGAAAGAAGGGGAAATGTTTCGCGGTAGTGTTGAGCCAGGAAATAAATGTCTGATTCATCGCAAAGGTGTAAATACTTATCTGGTTAGTAGCGTTGAGCTAACTGAAACAACCTGGATTAGTTGGGATCGAGGTATGGATCTAGAAAGTCACGAGCAGATTTGGGGTTCGGCAGCAGGGCCATTAAAGTTCACCAAGAAAGAAAGCTTTGCTCATGAACTACCTTGGATTGCTGAAGATAAAAGCTAAATAGTTAATTTGTTAAAGTCTTGCTTGGCTATTCAAATTATTGATTAACTGATCAAAATAAATATAAATAAATCAAGAAAAATGATTATTACATCGGAGCTAACGGTAAGAAGTATGCTGCCACCAGTAGCTCGCAAAAAAATGCAAGCTTGGATTAGAAGTCGTCATTTAATTTGTTCGGGTAACTTTTTTATACTTGAAACTCTTGAGTATTCAACCATTGAGAGATTTGAAGAGTGCGTCCAGGGATTAGGTGGAACTTTTATTGCGGTTGAACCTATTCGTAAAGTTTGGATTGGAAATCATCGTCAGGTAATTTTGTATCAGGCTAGAGCTAGTTTACATACTCCTCATCACGAATTAAAACAGTATTGGATTAAATATGGCGGCTTTTATACCAGGTTTGACGAAAAATCTTGTTAATAACGCTAGCAAACACTAAAGTCTAAGTAAGAAGAGTAAGTTTTGCATTTTGTAATCTCTTCTGGTTTTTTTGACGAAAATTTAAGTAATAATAATCAATCAATTTCGATGGTTGTGCTTTACAATACAAGTAGCTTCAGCATCTCACTAATTATTATTAATACTGCAAAAGCAATACAATAAGTTCAACAATTACACAGTCCGATAAAATAAACTTAAGTATTGACCTATATATAGCTTCACTACTAGATGAATTTTAGTTAGGTTTCAAATTAAATAGCTGAAATTAGACCTCAAAGAGCAAAATAAGTATGCCACGTAAAAAAACTAAGTCAACAAAATCTACTAATAGACCTCTTAAAACAGTCAGTTTTCTCGAAAAGTCTCAAGTAGGAATTTCTCTAACTTCCCAGGCGGTGGAAAACCTCAATGAAATTGTCGAATCCACTGGTCTATCAAAATCAGGGGTTATTGAAGGCTTGGTTACAGGAAATTTAGCGATCGCCAGTCAGATAGCAAAAAAAACGATTTCCATCGAATCAAATAGTAATAATGATTCGGAAAATATCACTACTAAAATTCAGGTAGTAGATGGTGCTGTAACACGGGAAATTCAGCCAGAAACAGGAAAATCATCAGAGGGTGAAGAAGGTCAATCTACGGCGCTGATTGAATTAAAAGAAAAGATTAAAGAACACAAGGCAAACTATCAAGCATTGAAAAAATATGCTCAAGAGCAAGAAGCCTTGGTTAAAAAACTGATCAAGCAGGTAGAATCACAAACCGCTCTCGAATCAAACGAAGAACAGCAGAAAATTGAGCAATTAGAAGCGCAGTTTAATCAGGAGTTAGATCGACTTAAGCAACAGCTAGCGGATCGAGAAGCAGGACAAAAAACTACAGCAGAAAGTTTGGCAACTAGCGAAGCTAAAATTCAAGAGCTTGAACGACAGTTATCTACACAGCAAGAGAGCGACAACACACTACAGCTTCAATTAGCAGAAAAAGAGTCAGCATTAACTAAGCTACAAAATCAGTTAGATGAAAAACAAGCTGAAATAGATAGTGTTAATCAAGTTCAAAGT
This sequence comes from Pleurocapsa minor HA4230-MV1, assembly GCA_019359095.1. Classification (NCBI taxonomy): domain Bacteria; kingdom Bacillati; phylum Cyanobacteriota; class Cyanophyceae; order Pleurocapsales; family Pleurocapsaceae; genus Pleurocapsa; species Pleurocapsa minor. The sequence goes on from JAHHHZ010000022.1 coordinate 116,505, forward strand.
CAATTAGCAGAGAAAGAATCAGCGCTAGCTCAATTACAACAACAGTTAGAAGAAAAACAAGCCGAGATTGAGAGTGCCAACAGCGATCGCTCGTCAGTTCAAAATCAACTAGCAGAGAAAGAATCAGCCTTAGCTCAATTACAACAACAGTTAGAAGAAAAACAAGCCGAGATTGAGAGTGCCAACAGCGATCGCTCTTCAGTTCAAAGTCAATTAGCAGAGAAAGAATCGGCGCTAACTCAGTTACAACAACAGTTAGAACAAAAACAAGCCGAGATTGAGAGTTTAATAGGCGATCGCTCTTCAGTCCAAAGTCAACTAGCAGAAAAAGAATCAGCCTTAGCTCAATTACAACAACAGTTAGAAGAAAAACAAGCCGAGATTGAGAGTGCCAACAGCGATCGCTCTTCAGTTCAAAGTCAATTAGCAGAGAAAGAATCGGCGCTAACTCAGTTACAACAACAGTTAGAACAAAAGCAAGCCGAGATTGAGAGTTTAATAGGCGATCGCTCGTCAGTCCAAAATCAATTAGCAGAGAAAGAATCAGCGCTAACTCAATTACAACAACAGTTAGAAGAAAAACAAGCTGAGGTAGATAGTGTTAATCGCGATCGCTCCTCAGTTCAAAATCAACTAGCAGAAAAAGAATCGGCGTTAGCTCAATTACAACAACAGTTAGAAGAAAAGCAAGCCGAGATTGAGAGTGCCAACAGCGATCGCTCCTCAGTTCAACAGCAACTTTCTCAGGCATCTGATAGCAGTAAAAATCTGCAAATTCAATTAACTGATGCTCAACAACAGTTAGGAACATTTAGGGAGCAAATCCAACAGCAGCAAGGAGAATTAGATCGTCTTCGTGCCGAGAATCAAGGTAGTCAAAAACAACTCAATGATAAGCAAGGGCAAATTGTTAACTTAGAGCAGCAAATTAACCAGCAAAAGGTTCAGATTGAAGAACAAAATAGAGTTGCTCAAGACTTACAGCATAAAGTTACACAGCAAGAGCAGCAGGTAAAAGAATTGTCGCAGCAGATTGAATCTACAGAACAGGCAATTAACCAAACAAAAGAGCAACTTCAGCGCGAGATAGGGCAAAAAGAACAGCAGCTTGCTAATTTGAGACAAGAGACAACTAAACGTAGCGAATTAGAAATAGAAATAAGCGATCGCATCAAACTAGTTGAACAGCTAAACCGACAACTAGAAGAACAGGAGAAAAACAATGGCTTATTAGATTTAAAAGGTAATGAACAACAGGAATTGATTGAAAGTCTGCGATCGCAATTAACAGAACAATCATCCTTAGCAGAGAAAATCAGCACCTCTAGTACTTACAAAACTTGGGCAATAATTCTCTTAGGAATTTTATTAACTCTAGCTTCGGTAATTTCCGCCCAGTCTTATTTACATTAGATTTGACTAAAAAACAAACATATTCACTACTTAAATCCTCTAACTTTAGGTAGAAGTTAAACTTTTGACTTTTGACTTTTGACTTTTGACTTTTGACTTTTGACTTTTGACTTTTGACTTTTGACTTTTGAATTACTATTCATTGCTCATTGTCAAATGATAGCGATATAAAGCAACTGGGCGATCGCCTGCTGCGAAGTAATCGGGATCTTGAGGTGAAAGATAAATTGCCGTCATCTGTTCGGCGCTAATCTTGCCAGCATCTAATAACTGATAGCTAGAGGTGGTTTCTACCTCGTTAAGGTAAAGTCTTTCAGGGGATCTAAATAGCTGCTGAGTAACTTCTGTGGCGATAAATTCGCGCTCTGTGGGAATTTCTCGACCTCTACCTGTTATTTTAGAGATTAGCTTACGTTCGCCTTTTAAAAAAGTTATTTGCTGATTGGGGTTATCGGGGTCAATTTTTACTTTATAGACATTCTCATCTCCTAAATAAGCTTCAGCAATTTTGGTACCGTTAAACGTCCGATCTGCAACTACTAAAGGTGACACTGATTTAAACGCTGATAGAAATCCTTTGCGGAGAGTGTCATATTCTGTGCCAAATCTAACTTGAAAAGCGATCGCGCGATCGAGGTATTGCTGATTATCGTTAAATCCTGGCGTGACAATATCTGGCGCGAGGGGGGCAATTTGTTCAGTCAAGGTACTAGTCACATTCCAAGTTCCCGCCATCCACTCAGGATATTCTAAGTCTCCTTTGGCAAGCTTGACTGAGGGTTTATGCGTCCATTGTGGGAATTGCTCAACGCGATCTGATAAAGAAGCAGCAACAGCAGTTGAATTAAAACTAAATAAAATTAGGCACATCAACATCATCTGGCTTAAATACTGTGTGATCTTGAAGAAGCGATCTTTAAAAGTAGTATTGTCCCTCATTAAACATGGCTCGATATATTATTAGCATCATTATCCCAGTTCTTAACGAAGCTACGATTATCAAAAAAACTTTGTCGCAATTGACGCAGCATTCAGAGATCGAAATTATTGTCGTTGATGGTGGAAGTCAAGATGATACAGTAGCGATCGCTAAATCTAGTGCAAAAGTCATAACTATGATCGGCAAAGGTAGAGCGGGACAAATGAACGCAGGAGCGAATGTAGCTCAATCAGATATTCTCTTGTTTCTTCATGCAGATACTCAACTACCAGCCAACTTTATCGAGCTAGTAAGCAAAACTTTAAACCAAAATCAGATCATTGCAGGCGCGTTTGAACTAGCCATTGATGCTTCGGGTATACCTTTGCGTGGGATTGAAATACTAGTCAAAGTGCGATCGCGTCTATTATCTCTTCCTTATGGCGATCAGGCACTTTTTATCTCCAAACAAGCCTTTATCAAGGCTGGCGGATTTGCTGATTTACCGATTATGGAAGACTTTGAATTTATTCAACGAGTTGGGAAGTTGGGACGAATTGCGATCGCTCCTGCTGCGGTGATAACTTCTGGAAGACGCTGGCAAAAGTTAGGAGTTTGGCAAACCACCTTAATCAACCAACTGATGATTGCAGGTTACTATCTGGGTATTTCTCCCGCCAAGCTAAGTAAGTTTTATCGTAGTAGAGGAAAACGTAAGTGATTCATTTTCCCCTCTCGTTCTTATCTACCCCAATCAGAAACGTTTAATTTCTAACACACAACTTCCAATTTAGATTCACATTCTTCCTTAGTTTGAAAATACCAATAAAGATTAGCCACAGAAAGATCAGAGGCAATTGCAATATTCTTGGTTAATATATTATGTCCAGAGGCAGCAGCGCGGTTACTGACATAAATCTCATGTTGTTTTCTTAAATCAGGCGATACTTTGAACTTAAGTTGATCGACTAAAGAAAGATAATGAGATTTTTCTTGTAAATCTTCATATTGTGTTAATTCAATTGGTTTTTCAATTATTATTAATTCTCCCTCGCTGTCTTCAAGGTTGACAGTATTAGCTTGAGGAAGTGCTAAAAGTTCTAATTCTGAGGCTGGTAAAGCATTAATATATTCAGCTTGATGTTGCCAAGTATTTAAAATTAATAAATCGCGATCACAAATACAAGCTATTTCAGGAAAGAGAAAATCAAGCTGATCTTGGGAATCACAACTTTCGATTACTTGAAGGCATTCTTGACGAATTTTGTCCTGAAGATAAATAAGGCGATCGCTTACAGCAACCAATTCATTTTGTAATTGATAAGTTAATATAATTGCCTGTTCTATTGCCCAAGCACACTCTAACCTTCTAATTTTTCCAGCAGCAGATGTTTCTAATAGTAAATCAGGATTATTATAATTTGCCACAGCTTCCCCCAATGTCTGTCTAGCGTTAGCAAGCTCAATTTTTCTACTGCTAGTATCTTGAAATTTCATTGCAGTTTGAATTAATTTTGTTGCTTCAATAAATCTTCCATGAGCTTTGATTAACTCTAAACGGTGTTGTTGAAATTTAATATTTTCAGCTACACAATCAATATGTTCCATTATCTCTATTCCATGATCTTTTAAAGCAGCTTTAAGATCGAGAAAACCATCTTTAACTTCTAATTTTAATTGTTTAACTTCATTTTTTAATTTCATGGTTTGCCATAGATTCACTGCTGTTAAACCTACTCCTAATGCTGTACCAACACCGATGACTGCGGTACTGGCTTGCAAAACTCCTAAAGTAGATTGAATAGCTTTAAATCCCTGATGGGTTTGATACATCTGCATCCCATTTAATATAGGCGATACAGGAGACATTAAAGGATTAATACTCATACCTACTGCATGACTAACAAATCTACCCGTTACCGCATCTCTCGCCATACCAATCGGTACACCAGTAGAAGTTAATACTTGAGCATATTTGCCCGCAGCCATACCAGCTTGAATTGCAGAAGGAAAACTAAATATCATTTTAAATCTTTTTTATTTTTTTGTTATTCTCTCTCCAGACTAATCTTAGTAATTTGCTTTAAACAACCGTAGTTCTTCGTATTTTAGATAAATATTCGATAAATGTTTTTTTTGAAAGCATTAGTATAAATTTTATTTAGTTACTGGGAATAATAATTATAAATAATAAAATTGACTAACTATAGAATGGATATTAATAATCGTACTGCTCAAGATAAGCTTGTTCATATTCTTGAAGTAATAACTGGATTGAGCTTGTGTGAAGAAAATGTTATTCCGTCTGTGAGTTTGATCACAGCTTTAGGTATAGCTTTAGTGAAAATTAACTCTGTATCAAAATCAAACGAAAAACAATATTTGCAAGAACATTTATACAATTTTAGTAATATTTTTAGCCTGACTAGACAATTGACGGATTTAATAATTGAATATATTCACGAGTCTGAAATAGAAACAATAAATAACAAGTTTACAGTTATCGAACAATATTTAACTAAGTCACAAAAGTTTTTATTAATTACGTATATTCATAGCGTATCTACAATCAATAACCAAAAAAATATTAAAGATATTGCAGAATTACTCAAAATACAAAATACCTATTTACAGACTATAGAAAGTATATTTTTTGAAAAAAACAATTGCAATTTAGAAGCCTCAAAGGTAGTAAAAGAATTACTTAATCCAGTAAATTTTGAATATTTAGACATTGCAGTGTCTAATGTAGCTAAAGATATGTTGGCTGTTTTAGAAAATACTCCTGAACAGCAAAAAGAGATAGAAACTACCGCAACATCTTATGAATATCTACGACAATATCAGCAATCATGTAAACAGCTAAACAACTATTGCTATGAGCTTCATCAAATTATGGATGAATATCATGAAAATAATTTAATTCCTGATACATTTCTTACACAAATCAGTGCCATATCCCATCAATTACAATCCCCAAGTTTTCGGGTTGCAGTCGTCGGAGAGTTTAGCCAAGGTAAATCGACTCTATTAAATGCCTTACTAAAAGAGGAAATACAACCCGTAAGAGCAATTCCCTGTAGCGGTACGGTAACAATATTAAAATATGGTCAACAAAAACGAGTAATCTGTCGCTATAAAGACGGTAGAGAAGAAGAAATTCCTTTAGAGCAATACCATGAAAAAGCAGCTATCTCTGAAGCCGCAGCATTAGATGGAGTTAGTGACGAATTAACTACATCGCAAATAAAAGAAATTGTTTTTGAACATCCTAATTTAGAATTATGTCGTCATGGAGTTGAAATAGTTGATTCTCCTGGTTTAAATGAACATCCCGAAAGAAGTGCAATTACGGAACAATTAATTAAGGATACCGATGCAGTAATCTTTTTAACTAATGCTTCTCGTTTATTAACTCAGGGAGAAAGGGAATTAATTAGCGAGTTAAAAACAAAACTTAACGATGGAGATAATAGTAAAGCTGCTGGTAATTTATTTATCGTTGTGAATTTTATGGATTTGCTGCGCCAAGAAACAGATAGAGCAAGTGTTAAAGAAAGAATAGAAAGATTTGCTTATAACAATAATCCAATCATCACAGGTGACAATCGAATTCATTTTATTTCTGCTCAAGCTGCTTTAGATGCCATAAAAGAAGGTTATGAAGATAAATATCTCAACTCATTTAACAGTTTAACTGAATCTATCGAGACTTTTCTAACTAGTGAAATAGGCTCAATCAAACTAAACCAGAATGTTAATAAAGTAAAAGATCTAATCCTATCATTCCAAGAGCAACAACAAGAAGATAAACAAGATGTTTTAGAACAAATAGGGGTTGTAAGCTCTTGGGATGTAGAGCTATATCAATACGTAATATACTTAAAAGAAGAAGCTATTAATGAAACAATTGATTCATGGAATGAGTGGGTGGAAGAATTAGCCGATAGAATTTATCAAGAAAGCGAAACATGGACATCTACTCACGAAGATCAAACGAAAATACTAAAATTCTTTTCTGAAAAATTTCATAATGCTTTAATAAATGAATTAAACAATTGGCTAAAACATATAATACAAAAATCAATTTTAAAAAGTAAGCTTGAATTAATAGATTCAGAAATAGAGTCAATCATAGAAGCCTTAGAGGATTTATTTGAGAATTTTGATAATCAAGTAGGAGTGAATATTAAACATCAGCTTGAATCATTCATTTCTCAACAACAAATTAGTTTAAATATAAATATTAGTAATATTGATGATAATAATGGTAATGGAGTGGGTTTTGGTTTGGGATTAAGTGGGGCAGGTTTAGTTGGTTTAGGTTTATTAGCTTTTACAGGAATTGGATTAATCCCAATTACATTAACTGCTTTAGGTAGTGGTTTTGGCTTAGGAGCATTATTTGGTGAAAGTAAACAGGATAAAATCAAGCGAATTATCTTGGAAAAAGGTTTTGAACAATTTTATGAATCTCAACAAGAAACCTTCGATAAAATATCAGAGGAAATAACTTTAGTTTTTGAAAACAAAATAAAACTATCTAGTCAAATAATTAAGGAAGCAATTTTGATTCTAGAAAATTTAATTGAAAGACAAGATAATTTATCTCAAAATCAACAAAAAATTAGTAATATCTCCTCTAAAATTAATGCTTTAATGGTACAAAGTAAATAATAAACATATTTCTTAAACAATTAAGATATTCTAAATTAAGAGTTAATTTGTTAGAAGTACAAAAATGGAAATGTAAAAGAGCGCGATCGCATCTTTTGAGACTCTTATTCGACTAAAGATTATTATCCCCAAGTTAAAGAAATCTGTTTAAATATGTACTTAAATGGTCTAGGGTTGTGGGCTAGTTAAAAACTATTAGCATGATTACAAACCTAGTATTAACTTCAAATCAATGTGGACAGAGATTGCTCAAGCTATTAGTCGAGAAACAGAACAAGAATTTGCGATCGCCAATACTAAATCTGTCAGTGGTGGCTGTATTAACCAAGGTTATCGAGTCAGCAGTAAAGATAGAACCTATTTTGTTAAGTTAAACGATGTGTCTAAAGTGGAGATGTTTGCAGCAGAAGCTTTGGGTTTAAAGCAAATGTATGCTACTAAGACAATTACTGTGCCACAACCAGTTTGCTGGGGAACAGCAGCTAATTCTAGCTATCTTGTACTGCAATGGCTAGATTTAGGAAGTGGCAGCAATCAAAGCTGGGCAGAAATGGGACGACAGTTAGCAGCGATGCACCGAGTAGGAACGAGTCAAGACTTTGGCTGGGAACTAAATAATACGATTGGCTCAACACCTCAGATTAATACCTGGATGGATAATTGGGCAGATTTTTTTGCCGAACAGCGGATTGGGTATCAATTAAAGCTGGCTAAACGTCGTGGGGGTAATTTTCCTGAGTCGAATCGCGTAGTCGATCTAGTTAGAAATAAACTTGCCGAGTGGCAGCCTCCAGTTTCCTTAGTTCATGGCGATCTTTGGTCAGGTAATGCAGCAATTAGTAGCGATGGCGCACCGATAATTTTAGATCCTGCAACTTATTATGGCGATCGCGAAACGGATCTGGCAATGACGGAACTATTTGGTGGCTTTCCAACTGCTTTTTACCAAGGTTATAACGAAGCTTGGCAATTAGACAGTGGCTATGGGCAAAGAAAAAGTATTTATAATCTATATCACGTTCTAAACCACTTCAATTTGTTTGGCGGTGGATATGCTAATCAGGCTCAAACAATCATTCAACGATTAATTCCCTAAGACATCAAATAAAAGCGATCGCGAACTAACCCATAGTACAGTGACAGGAAACTATAACCATGTTTACAGACCAATTACAGCAGGTAAAGAACCAGATCACAGTTTTAGTTTTGAAATAGAAAAAAAAATACCCGATCTGGCAATAGAAGTAGTTTTTAGTAGCGGTAGTGTTCGAGATTTGTCAAAGTATAAATATTTAGGAGTTAGTGAAGTTTGGTTCTGGCAAAACGAAGAGATAAAATTTTATCAGTTAGTCGATTCACAATACGTAGAAATTGAAATCAGCTCTCAATACTTCTCGTTTAAGCTTTGTTATTGATTAGTTAAGTAGTAGGTAGTAGGTAGTGAATAGTAGGTAGGGTTACTTGTTACTCGTTACTCGTTACTTTTCTAGCCTCATAGATTAATCCGCATTTGTTAAACGAGAAGTATTGAATCAGCTCTTGTTTGCCCAAATTATCTTCCGCATTTTTAATTGAGTTTATTAATCGAGGGCTGGGAGAAAGCCCCTTAACGATTGAAAGTGATTTTACTCAGCAATTACACTAAACAACATATATTAAACTAAGGAGCAAGAATTATGCCTATTTTAGAAATCACTGAAAAACTATTAGCAGCAAAAAAAGCCAAGGGTATTACCTTTGAAGATTTAGGAAAAGTAGTGGGACGAGACGAAACCTGGGTTGCATCGGTTATTTATCGTCAAGCCAGTGCCGACATGGACGAAGCCAACAAAATTGTAACTACTTTGGGTTTACCAGAATCAATGGCTGAACCTCTAACTATTCCACCCCTAAAAGGTTCTCTTGAACCACAAATTCCCACCGATCCTTTAATTTATCGTTTCTATGAAATAATGCAGGTATACGGAATGCCTATCAAAGCAGTAATCCATGAAAAGTTTGGCGATGGGATCATGAGTGCCATTGACTTTTCTGTAGAAGTAGAAAAAGTTGAAGATCCCAAAGGCGATCGCGTACAAATAGTTATGTGTGGAAAGTTTTTACCTTATAAGAAATGGTAATTATAGCCGTAAATAGAAATAGGAAATAGGAAATAGGAAATAGGAAATAGTATTTCAAAGATGTCCTAACATTGTTCCGTAGGGCTATAGATGAGCGATCGCTCTTTTGCCTGGAGGAGATGTTAGCGAAGTTAGTGCATACTTTGATTAAGATTTCTATGTAAAGATTTAGCTTGTTCTAGAACAATACAAACAATTTATACGTTGTTCAACCCTTTGCTTAAACACAATCTTAAATAGTAGAGTGCCATAGTGATATTTGTTAGCAATTGTTAACAGATTACACAAAACTAGGTAACAATAAATGGCTGATATCGTAGATACCGCAATTAATGCTGGTTCATTTGAAACTCTAGTTGCTGCCGTTAAAGCTGCTGGTTTAGTAGACACTCTCAAAGGTAAAGGTCCATTTACCCTCTTTGCACCCACCGATGACGCATTTGCCAAGCTTCCTAAAGGCACAGTAGATAAATTACTCAAGGATGTTCCTCAACTAAAAAAGATATTAACCTATCATGTTGTTTCAGGCAAGGTCATGGCAGCAGACGTGTCTAAAATGAAGTCGGCTAAAACAGTTGAAGGTTCAGAAGTAAAAATTGATGCTAGTAAAGGTGTCAAAGTAAATGATGCCACTGTTTCCAAAGCTGATGTGGCGGCTGATAACGGCGTGATCCATATCATTGACACAGTGTTAATGCCTGGGTAAAGGGCTTCGCCCTAGCTTTTAGCTTTTAGCTTTTAGCTCTTAGCTCAATCAGAAAAATCTAAAAGCTTTTTTTGGTAAGCAAGAACAAGGCATATCTAGATAAGTAACCGATGGTGGAGTAGTGATCTTAACAGTAAGTCGTTACTCCACCAATTTTGCCCAATATATACACATACAATTACTTCAATCTAAAATATTAAAGAACATGAGATAGATATTTTTTAAACAAGGTACAAACCATGAATAATTCGCTTAACAATTTACCTTTGGAAAAACAGTTGACACATTATGATTTTTGTCTAGCAATTCAAAATATTAACGATCTCAATGAATTAAAACATCAAGTATGTGAAATGCATTTGCTTTATTTGCGACAGCAGGAGGTATTTATTCGGATCGCAAAAAGCAGTGTAAATTAAATCTAGCGATTGATCTTATATTAACGTCAATGAAAATCTAATTTAATCAACTTCTGACTAAAACTTTTGGGAAAACAAAATCAATTTTGACAAGACTAAAATAGTAAGATTGTCAAATTTTACAACAATAATTTCTTGGAGCTAAAACTTATAAAAATTTATAAAAACAGTACAATAATAGCCTGAATTTACGGAACACTGATCGTCTACATCTATTACTTTATTCTTTAAGATAATCAGAGCAAAAAATTATTAATTAGAGATAATTATACTTTTTAATTAAGCAGAAATTATTTAAAGTTATGGTCATGCCTCTAACTGTAATGTTGTATAAAAGCCGCTCTAGAACTGTTCCTTCTGTATTAGCCGTAGATGATAATTATGATAACCTATTTCTCCTCAGCTATATTGTAGAAGCGTTAAATTGCAAATGCTATGGAGAAATTGACAGCACAAAGGTTGTGGATTTAGCGGTAGCTAAAATACCAGACCTAATTCTTCTAGATATAGTTATGCCTGGTATGTCTGGCTTTGAAGTTATAACTCAGCTTAAAGCAAATTTATTGACGCAGAATATTCCTGTAATCGCTGTAACAGGATTATCTAGTCTTTATTACCAAGAAAAAATTAGTAGTGCAGGATTTGAAGACTATATCTGCAAACCATTGATTCTTGACGAGTTTGAAGATAAACTAACCAAGTACTTAAATCTCTGTCAAGTTTAAGCAGTTAAAATTAAACAGAAGAAAGAAGGACATTAAAAGCTTTTAGCTCTTAGCTCTTAGCTTTTAGCTTTTAGCTCTTAGCTTTTAGCTTTTAGCTCTTAGCTTTTAGCTCTTAGCTCTTAGCTCTTAGCTCTTAGCTCTTAGCTCTTAGCTCTTAGCTTTTAGCTCTTAGCTCTTAGCTCTTTGAAGCACTATAGTACAATGTTAGTTAATATTATAATTACTTATTTAAATGCAGGATTTTACCAAGCTCATAATATGGCAGAAAGCCCATAATTTTACTGTTAATTTATAGAAAATAACTGCTAATTTTCCAATTGAAGAAAGATACGGTCTAACCAATCAAATAAGACGAGCTTCAGTTTCGATAGAATCAAACATAAGTGAAGGCTGCGGACGAGATGGTGATTTCGGGCGGTCAACATTTGCGGGAAACCCACAAATTACGCCCTCAGAATTTAGCCGTTTTCTTAATATAGCTCAAGGTAGCGCCTATGAAGTAAAATGCCAAATATTAATTGCTAGAGATTTAGGATATATAGATTTTAATAAATCTCTGCTTTTAACAGATAAAATAGATGAATTTTCTAGAATGATAAACTCTTTGAATCAAAAGCTAAAAGCTAAAAGCTAAGAGCTAGTAAATTAGAACGAAGGTAATTTACATTAAGCGTAGTACATATTTTTGCCAAGCCAATTTTTCTACTTTATTTTTAGGCGTTGCTAGATCGATGTATACCACAAGGGTATATCCGAAGGTGTATGCTAAAGCATTTGCGGAGCTTATCCTTTAGGACTAGCTTCGCGTCGTCCTTTAGGACAATGTGATTCGACTATTTCGCCATGCAAGCAAATCAACTAAAAAGCTAGAAGCTAATAGCTAGAAGCTAATAGCTATATGCGTAGCGGTATTATTTAGGACGTACAGATTACTCTTCAGTTACATACTTCAAAATTGTTTAAATTTAAATTTATTACTTGACTCATAAAACATAATTCCCTAAATTTCCTAGTTTATGATGTCCAAAAGTCTCTATTTAAAGTAGTATTTTGCAGCGCGTATTTAAGTAAATTTAAATTCTGATTTTTATAAATTTAATTTAATCTTATCTAGTTTATTTCACTTTGTCTGAACGATATCGTACATAACAATGATTTAGGAAAAATTTAAACTTTTTAAGTTGGATAAATTTATCTATACTCTATATTTTACAAGGCTTAGAAAATTTTACTTATGCTCAAAATAATTAAATTGCAATTAATTGATTTTGTTTAGTTGTATAGTTTATTTCTAGAAAAAGCGTTATCATCTAAATTAATCAATAAAAAATAAAAAATAAAAAATAAAAAATAAAAAATAAAAAATAAAAAATAAAAAATAAAAAATAAAAAATAAAAAATAAAAAATATTCAGGTTTTAGAATCAAATTATCAAAATCAAATATCGCGAGAAAATTTGGGGAGGCTTTTTTCTCATGGCAAAACGATCGCTTCAGGCATCTCCAGACGGGATTAAACAAGCCAAAAAAGCTTTTAATCGTAAAGGCTGGAATCAAGAAAATCTGGCAGAAGAAGTAAATTTAAAGACTCGTCAGCCAGTCTGGAGATTTTTTACAGGTCGTCCTATCGAACGTTATAATTTCATCGAACTTTGTGAAATTTTAGACTTAGATTGGCGGGAAATTGCGCTCGATCCACCAGAGGATTTTCCCGAACCAGGAACACAAGCTGCGATTAATATCGATGCCCTAGTCAAAAAAGTGCGATCGCAACGGCATTTAAAAATTCAAGCTCAGTGCGGTACTTTACAGTTATTAGATACCAATCGTCCTGTAGATCTTGAACATATCTACATCGATGTCAATCTTTTGCAGGAGATTGCTAGTCAACAGTGGACAGATATCTCGAATCTACAAAATCCGACTGTCCAAGAATTCGATCGCTTTGGTTTAGGTCAAATTTCTCAAGCCCAAACATCAGGTATGAGCATAGTTAAAGCTCATTCTAAACTTAGATTACTGGGTAAACCTGGGTGTGGTAAAACTACTTTTCTGCAACATTTGGCGATTGAATGTAATCAAGGCAATTTTGCTGCCGATTTAGTTCCCATCTTTATTCCCTTAAAAGATTATGCTGACGATTCTAAAAAGACGGGGACATTTAGCCTCTTGAATTATATTCGCGCTGAGTTGATTGCCGATGGTATTACTGAACAGTCTACGAGCAAAACTTTACTAAATAAAGGTAGAGTTTTACTTTTACTCGATGGACTCGATGAAGTTGCCCATCAAGATAACCATCCAGTCTTAAAGGAAATTCGGCAATTCTCGGAAAAATATGCCCAAAACTTGTTAATCGTCACCTGTCGAACTGCTGCCAAGACATTTAACCTTAAAGGTTTTACCGATGTTGAAATTGCTCCGTTTACCCAATCACAAATTGTTGCTTTTGCGCAGAAATGGTTTGCCGTGTTTACCAAAAAAAACGATCTCGACGAGCTAGATTTAGCAGTTCAGTTTATTGAAAAGTTGGATCTGCCTGAAAATATGTCGTTCCGCAGACTGGTAGTCACACCTTTGTTTCTTCATCTTGCTTGCTGGGTATTCCATCGCCAAGAAAAATTTCCTAATCAAAAAGCCGAATTTTATAAGCAATGTCTAGACCTACTATTGGGCAAATGGGATGAAATTAAAGGCATCGAGCGGGATGAGGTCTATCAAGGATTTTTATTACCTCAAAAGCTTAAACTGATGAGTCAGATTGCTGCTGCGACTTTTGAACGGGGAGATTACTTTTTTGAGCAAAAAACTGTCGAACAACAGATTGGCGACTTTATTAGTGATTTACCCAATGCCTCCACTGAACCAGAAGAACTCCAGTTAGATAGCGAAGTTATACTGAAGGCGATCGAGTTACAACATGGTCTATTAGCCGAACGAATGCGGGGAATTTTTTCTTTTTCCTCGTTAACTTTTCAAGAATACTTTACCGCTCGCAAAATAGTTGCCAGTCATAATTTGCAGTCACTAGAGCGGGCTTTAGAACGTTTGGTCAGTCACATTACCGAACCACGTTGGCGCGAAATCTTTTTGTTGACTACTGCAATGTTACGGAGTGCCGACTCTTTGGTACATTTGATGAAACAGGAAATTGATGCTTTAGTCGCCCAAGATCCCTATCTCCAAAAGTTTTTAACCTGGGCAAATCAGAAATCTCTCCTTAGACCTCAACCCAGTCTAGTAGCAACTCGCGCTTTTTATCTTGGTCTGACACAAACTCCCCATCTTGCTCCCCATTTCGCTCTTGCCTGTACTCTCGACCAGGGTATTTTTCTAGACACATTATTAGATAACCTAGTGTTGGAATGCGCTATGGACTCTAGTTGTGATTTTGTCCATGCTCACTCTTGTGCCGATGCTCTTAGTAATGCCCTGACTATTGTTCTCGATGTTGGGTTGCAGCAATCTTTACAACAGCTTAAAGATCGACTCCCCGATCCCAATCGAGATCGAGCAGCTTTTCAGTCATGGTATCAAGTCAATTATTTAGCCTGGAATGAGCAATTAAAAACTGCGATCGCTCTACATCGTAATCTTGAATCCAATTGGCACTTTAGCCCCGAACAAGAGGAAATTCTGCAACGCTACTATGATGCGAATAAGTTACTCCTCGATTGCCTTAACAGTAACTGTGAAGTGACCGCTACAGTGCGACAAGAGATTGAAGCTGCCTTATTATTACCTGGAAAAGAAATCGAAAACAGAGAGTGGGAGCAATGAACAGTTACCTCTTCTTAAAAAAAGAGGAATGTATAAATTAGAGCAAATAACTGACTCTAACCGCTTATATTGATTTAAATTTTATTACGAACTCAAACATAACAGACTTATCTTATACATTTTAAACATTTGTCGCAATAGATCTGTTTTAGCATACATAGGAACTCAAAATAAATAGCATTAAACAGTAGTCAATCCTACTATTAAATCATCAATCAAGTGTTGTTATTGATTGACTTTTGAATCCAAATTATGCACAAATCTCAACTTATTTCTGCGCAAATGGTTATCTTTGATACACTATTAGATAATTTATTGTTGCAATTGACCATTAGCTTTAGTTGTAGCTGTAATATTGCCCAGGCTCATGCTTGTATTGATACCCTTAGTACTGCCATAACTACTGTTCTTGATATTGGATTACCACAACCTTTACAACAATTTAAAGAACAACTTCCTAATATAGAAGATCGAGTACGATACGAGTTGTTTTGGTGTGAATTTGAGTATCTTGTCTGGATTGAAGAGTTGAAAACGGCAGTTGCCATCTATCGCAATACACAGTTTTATTGGCATTTTAATAACCAAGAAATTTTAAAACTATATTATGATGCAAATAAATTACTCATCGATTGTCTGGAGCATAACTTTGAACTAACAATTGAACTCCAACAAGAAATTGAAACTGCTTTATTATTCCCTGACAAGAAATTACCGAAAAAACAGTATACAGAAGACAAGCGATCGCTATTATCAATGAGCAGTGAACAGTGAACATTGCTCATTGTGACGCGAAGCTAATCCTTTAGGACTCATTGCTCACTGTTGAATGAGAGATAGCATCTCTGGTAAAAAAAAAGATGAGAACGAAGCTATTGATTTGAATTACAAACGTTATTAGTTTGAATTTTCCAGCAAAATAAAACATTATTTACTAATTTTATACATTTCAAACATTTGCTAGAACATGATCTCAAATATCGCTCTGTCACAGTTATAAAAGAAAGAATACTTAAGTTTAAAACAGAATTTAATTCATGCCTAAATTCTGTTTTCTCTCTCTATCGTCAACTATTTTTACAAGTCAAAAAATTAAAACATCAACTTAAATTTAAATAAATATTTTAGGAGTTAATCAATGAGTACCATTACAAAAATGATTCTCCAGGCAGATGATGAGGCTCGTTATTTTACTCCTGGAGAACTAGAGCAGATTAAGATCTTCATCAAGAGTAGCGATCGCCGTCTCCAACTTGCCCAAGCCTTGAGCCAGAGTCGCGTTCGCATTGTTGAATTAGCAGCGAATGAACTTTTTAGCAAGCATCCGCGCTTAACTGCGATTGGTGGTAATGCTCACGGAAAGGAAATGACTGCTACCTGTTTACGGGACATGGATTATTATCTACGCTTAATTTCCTATAGTATTGTTGCGGGAAACAACACGCCAATGAAAGAGATTGGTATTATTGGTGTTCGTCAAATGTACAAATCTCTCGGTACTCCCATTGATTCTGTTGCCGAAAGTGTCCGTAATATGAAAAAGATCGCGATCGCTCTTTTGCCAGGAGAAGATGTTAGCGAAGTTGGTGCATATTTCGATTATTTAATTACTACACTGGCATAAATTATTTAGATTAGATTTACAGCTTACAGCTAAAAACTAATAAATTAGAACGAAGCTAATTCACATTAAGCGTATGTTATGTGTAAACTAAGCAGTGTAAACAGAAACTATTAATTATTAATGGCGCGGAAACTTTTTTTGGGTTCGCTTTGGTTAGCTTTAACCATTTATGCGATCGCCTCTTCTTTTACGAAAACACAGCAAGGAGATTTTGAACTAATTCTCAAGATGTCTACAGGAGAATTGGCGGGAATTAACCCGATAATTATTGCTATCTTCTATATCATGGGCATTTTCCCCGTAATTTATGCAGCCTTTATTCTGTTTGACAGCAATCAAAAGATTTCCCCCTACCCTTTTTCTGCTGTCTCATTTGCAGTAGGTGCATTTGCCTTGTTGCCCTATCTTGCTCTACGTCAGACTGATATTACCTGGAATAAATCAAAGAATTGGTTGCTCAAAATACTAGATTCCCGCGTGACGGCGATCGCTTCTAGCGTTGCTTTAATTACTCTAATGATTTGGGGTTTGACTCAAGGAGATTGGTCAGACTATGTTGCTCAATGGCAAACCAGTCAATTTATCCATGTAATGAGTATCGACTTTTGCTTTCTCAGTCTTTTATTTCCCGCTATTTTAGGAGACGATATCACACGCCGAGGAGTTAAAGGCTGGCTCAAGGCGATCGCCTTTATTCCTTTATTTGGCGCTTTAATCTATTGGTGTCTGCGTCCTCAATTACCCTAATGACGTTGCTGATTTGAAGTATACCACAAGGGTACAACGTGAACCCGAAAAGTAATCTATTCGTAGCTATTAGCTATTAGCTATTAGCTTTTTAAATTCTAGTCATCAACTAAAAAAGTTAAAAATCATATTGTCCTAAAGGACGACGCGAAGCTAGTCCTAAAGGATAAGCTCCGCAAATGCTTTAGCATACACCTTTGGATATACCCTTGTGGTATACCTTGATTCAGCAACGCCACCCTAATTTAGCCCAATTTAGCCCGATCACCTATTGATGGTGATTATTGTGATGACTGTTGCTATTGGCTTTTGCTTGAGAATTTGGTTGGTTATTTTGCTTTGCGACATTGTTTACTATTGACTCTAGGCGAGTTAATGACTGTGATTGTTTGAGTTCATTTGCCGCTGGAGTTTTGGTTTCGGTAACTCCTGAAACTGGCGCAGCAGTGGTCATAATTTTAGTTCTGCTTTGAGATTTCCAATGCTCATAGCCCAAGACAGGGAAAGAAGACACTTTCTTAGCCAATGCCCAAAAGAAGACATAGCTTGCCAATAAACGTTCAAATGCACTAAAGCGGGATTCTCTTAATTCTTCGATTAAAGCTTTTTGCTCTTTACTGTTTTCGCTTTGGAAGTAGACCGAATCATTCCTCAGATGAAAATGTTCATCATCACTATTGAGAATAATCGCATTAGTAAAACCTTTATGAGCTATTTCAGGATTAGATCCCATCACCACTACTTCTGGCCCAACATTAATGTTTCTTACACCATCAGCTTGTTTACATTTATAGCATAACTGTCAGTAATTTTACGCAAAATATTGACTGAAACGTAAATATATCATAGCCGACTAGTAATTTTAAGTAATTAAACAAAGTGCGGTTGCTCATTAAAAGTAAATTAAATTTAGCTCGCAGCTTTAGAAAATACTGCTTAATAGTTATTGTCTAAAATACTATTAGTAAAAAAATAAAATTGTAGTTTTTTTAAAAAAATCTCATATTAGAGATATTAATTGTACACATATTGTATTTTAGATAAATACCTATAATCAATCAAACATTAATCAAACATTGATTGTGGATAGGCGATCGCCGATGCAATGCTCATTAAAATTAATGTTATTCGCGAAAATTTGTTCTAGCAATAAAACTACATATCCATTAAACATGAATAGAGTCTTTCGCAAACTCAACCTCCAGATTGCTTCAATACTTTTGTTTCCCTTATTGATTACCTCCCTGACAGGAATCATTTTAGGCTTAGGTAATCGTCTAGGAATTTTGCCCACAGTGGTAATTAATGCTCTATTAATAATTCATCAAGGTAGATTTTTAGGTGAAAAATTATCTGCATATTATGTTTTAATTTTAGGGTTAGGAGTACTGATAATTGGTTTAAATATTCTGATTAAAGTTAGAGATATTCTGATAGCTAAAAGAACTGAACCTGTTACCGTTAATATCTACAAAATAATAGCTTTAGTTTTACTTTTTCCTTTAGGTGTTTGTGTAGAAACTGCTGTAGCTTATCGATTGGGTACAGACTGGTTCGATCTGACTAGCCAACAAACAGCAATTTTTTGGTCTATGCATACAGGAACCCCTTTGCCTATGGTTCTGGGAATTACTTATACGTTAGCAACTGGTTTTGGCTTAATTTTATTATCTATCATAGGCGTTGAAACAAGCTTAACTACTCAAACATCATTACCTCAGAACAAAATTGTATCAGCTTCAATTTTAGATGAACAAATATCTAAATCTAGCCTACCATTATTAGATAATATTTCAATACTGCGAAACAAAATTCGCAATGCAATTATAATTTTTTCTTTAATATTTTTAGTAATTCTTTCTTTATCAATGTCGGCAATCTTGCCTTCAATTATAATTGTTGGAGCTGTCTTTACCTTTCCTGCATACTTTATCGCCGAGCGACTAATTCGAGATTGGCAAAAACAGAAAGTGGTTGAAACTAAAATTGAAGATATAGAAAGCGAGAGCGCGACTATACTAAGAGCTATTCCTGATTCCATGTTGCGGATGACTGAAGATGGTATTTGTTTAAGTTATCTTCCAGCCAAGGAAGCTAATTCTTTTGTAATTACAGGAGAAATTATTAACAAACATATCAATGAGTTTCTAGATCCTAAGATAGCCTTACAGTTGATCAAATCGGCTCAGTTGTCTTTAAAATCTGGTTTAACTAATTCTCAGCGTTTTTCTCTATTTCTGGATAATGGAGGGCAACAATATTACGAAGCTAGAATCAGTGCCATTGGCATGGCAGAAGTATTGATTATGATTCGTCAACTTTCTGATTCAAATCAACTAAAGTTTGATTCAGCATTAAAACCTAGTACTGAAGACACCATTTTCTTGCTGAGTGAGCCAGAATTAGCAGAGATTTTGGAGTTTACTCTAGAACAGATTACCGAAAACGATCGCCATCATGTTTTATGCTGTTTTGTGATTGACGATTTAACTATAGATCTTGATGCTGAATCAACTTCTGACTTACAACCCAATTCTCGGTTCAGCGAAATTTTGATGTATCAGATTGCAGCTAAAATAAAGTTTCATTTATCATCAGACTATATAGCTCGTCTCAGCGATAGTGAATTGGTTACACTAGTACATAATTGCTCTTTAGAACAAGCATCTATACTAATCAATAAATTACGCGAAGACTTAGATGATTTCTCGTTTCAGTGGCAGGACAATGAATATCCGATTAATACGAGTGTCGGCTTGCTAGAAATTAATGCAGATAGTATCAACAGCAATGATTTGATCGGTGTAGTTAAAGCAACTTGTAATATTGCCAAACAAAAGGTTGAGGTTAAGACTTTTTGGTAAGTAGGAAATAGGAAGTAGGAAATAAGAAGTAACGAGTAACGAGTAACGAGTAAAAAAACAAAGACTAAAACTAAAAACTAAAAACTAAAGCCTAGCTATCAGTAATTAGTAATTAGTAATCATTCTGACTACGAACAATATTTTCCGTTATTTCGGCCAGCTCACTTAGTTCTATTTCTAGTTTGCTTGCCTGCTGTTCATAATGCAGTTTTTTGGCGATCGCTGCTCGGGCTAAATCTTCTCGATCTTGACTTAGGGCTTTTTTAGCCACTTTGTTCCAGGTTTGGGCTTCGGCGATCGCTTCTTGATATTTTGGCTGCACCTGATTCCAGACTGACTTAATGTCAATTAGAGCTTCTGAAGTGAGTTTTTGATTACTGTTACTATCTTTGCCTGTTAGCGCTTGTTGGATAGGCTCGTATAGCCGAGAAAGATCGAGAGTAGCGATCGCTGGTAAATAGTTTCTGATTTGTTTACTGTCGCTAATTCCTGTTTTACACCAGTTAGCAAAGTGTTCACAGTTATTAGAGAGCAAATTATAGTCGCGTTCTCCCAGTCGGCTTTTAGCTCGTTCCACTACGACATCGGGAATATAGCCAAATCCTGCGCCATATTCAGCTACGTACACAGGATTACCACGACTAAAGGTAGCTATAGAAGTCTGTTCCACAACTTCGCTAGGTTTACGATAGTGGATTACTGTACCATCACCACAGTCAATTCCGTAGTGCTTATAAACTCCTGTTAATTGCCCAAAATTTCGATATACGTAAATACAGTCGCCTTTTGCCATTAAATGTTTAATTTAGCTAGATTTTTGCGTATTTTTGAGACCTAATTCTCGCTGCAACAGTTTAATTGACTTTTCGCTAATATAGCTGTCGACGCTAATCACATCAGGAATTCGGATCAGATCCTCGCGCATTGCCATAATTTCGGCTTTAACCTGATCATAGCTGGTATAGCCCGCGATCACAGTATGAGCAGCACGAATTACTGCTCGTAAGCGATCGCGATCGCTCAAAGAAGAGGTTAATACTAATAGATCATCTCCTCTTTGGCTGTTGACAATACTCGAAGCAACGCTTAAAGTTCCTTCACTCAAACTCACAATCCCTAAACAGGCTTGAGGCGGTAGCCTTTTGATGATTTCGAGTTCTTTATTGTAATCATAGATATCAATCGGAATTACGCGAAAAGAGTTAGGTGGAACAATTGCCAGTACTTCTTTAATAAAATAGCGGTTAGTGATTAATGTACCAAAGTTAATTTTTTCGAGGATTTTTTTAGGCAGCTGTTCTAATTCAATTAATTCAATTTCAATGCCTAAAGTAGTTTGTAATTCTTGTTGAATAATTTCACCTGCGGCAAGATCTCGATGAGGTACGGTTACCACCACGCGATCGCAGCAGCTAATCCGCCAGTCAATTTCTTCAAAAAATAGCTCCTTAACCTGATCTATGGTGCAGCCTAGTTCTAAAACCCGATCTACCCCTTCTTTAATTGCTCTAATTGAGGCAGCAACGGGGGAATCTGATTCATTAGCTTTATTGTCGCGTTCATGCAGCTTAACGTAAATTCCTGAGCCAGCGATGGATTCGACTAAGCCGTTTTCTTCTAGCTGCTGGTAAACTTTACTAATCGTATTGCGATGTAAGCCTGTAATCATCGCTAACTGTCGGGTACTGGGTAAGCGATGAGCAGGAGGATATTGTCCAGAAGCGATCGCAAACTGAATTTGAGCAAACAGTTGTTTGGAAGCGGGAACTTCACTATCTGACTGGATTTGAAAGTTTAGCATAAAATTCAGCGCACGAAAGGAGTTTTATGTGCGCCATTGTAGGGGTAAATTCAATTTTTTTCTCTAAATAGTTAAAAATATTTTAGTTAAAAACATCTTGGTTAAGATAATTATCTTCCCCGAAACTGGACAAAACCCCAAAAATACAACATCTAAGACAATCTGCTACGATCACATTTAAAGCAGTTCATCTAATAATCTAGTTAGTGTCTTTTTCTCTTGGCTAAAATTATTCCAGCTATTCAAGTTTTACCAAAATTAGAGCAGCTTCCGCTGATTATTACGGGCCCAATTTTGCGTCACGTTCAAACTGATGCGGTTACTGTTTGGTTAGCGTTAACCAAGCCTGATACAGTCACTCTAAGAGTATTTGAAACAGAGTCAGGCAATGGGTCTAAATTAGCCAAGCCGATTTTGCAGAGTCAGCATCAGACGATCGCTTTAGGCAAAAATCTACACGTTTTAGCGATTACCGCATTACCAATAGCAGATGTTGTACTTACTCCAGGTCAAGTGTATGCTTACGATCTGTATTTTCAGTCAGCAGAGCTTAATTTAGACCAAGCTATTAATAGTGGACAAGAAAACTGGAGAATTAGTTATTTTGCCCATCAATTGCCCACCTTTTCTCTACCACCCCAAGATCTAAATGACTTACGCATTGTTCATGGTTCTTGTCGTAAACCTCATGGCGGAGGAAGAGACACTTTGTCTTGCTTAGATAATTTAATTCAAGATGCTGCCACCCTCGCCAATCAAAGACCACATCAGCTTTTTATGACAGGGGATCAGATTTATGGTGATGATGTTGCCGATCCCATGCTGTGGTTATGTCAGGGTATCAGTCAGTTATTATTGGGTTGGTCAGAAGAACTACCTCTGGAGTGCGGCAGTATTTTAAATCATGAGTTACCCCCAGGACAAAGAACAGAAATAGCTCGGATTGAAGCGGGAATGACGGCAATGTTAGGAGGGAAAGAAGACAAGGCTAAAAGCCATTTATTCAGCTTTGGCGAATATGCTGCTGCCTATTTAATCGCCTGGTCGCCTGTTTTAATCCCTAAAAGCATTCCTAATGGCACAAATCTGGGTTTGAGCCGTAAACAGCTAAAAGTCTGGCAAAGTGAAATTGCAGCGATGACCAGCTTTTTTCAAGGTCTAGATATGGTGCGCCGAGCTTTGGCGAATATTTCTGTTTATACTATCTGTGACGACCATGATATTAGTGATGATTGGTATCTCAATCGGGAATGGTGCGATCGCGTTTTAGGCAAACCTTTGGGCAAAAGAACAGTCCAAAATGGTCTATTAAGCTACGCTATCTTTCAAGCCTGGGGCAATACACCCTATCACTTTTCCCCTGGAAGCGAAGGAGCTAAATTACTTCAGCTTGCTAGTCAATGGCTGGGATCACAGGGGCAAGATTTACAGGCGAAAGCAAAATGCGATCGCTATTTGGGCATTCCTAACAACGATCCTCGTACCAAGCTACCTCAATATCAATCAGACCAAGATGTCTTAGTTTTGGCCAGGGAGCCAGAGGCGATTCCTTGGCACTATACAGTTACGGGAGCAAGCCACGAAGTTATTGTGCTGGATACTCGTACCTGGCGCGGTTATCCCATCGCCAAATCGAACATAGCAAAATCTAAGCTTGAGCCACCGATGTTGCTGTCACCCTTTGCTTTTAAACAACAGCTACAGCAGCCGTTAAGCAATAAACCAAAGCACATTGAAGCAACTGTAGTCGTATTGCCCACTAATCTAGTTGCGTTAGGGATCATCGATCGCATTCAGCAATTTGAACTGAGTCGCGATCGCGTATTTAGTAATGATGTGGGGGACTCGTGGAATTTTCATGATACAGCCTTTATTACCCTGCTGTTGAATCTTTGTCAAAAACGCGATCGCGTGATTATTCTCTCAGGAGACATTCACTACAGTTGTGCGGTGCGCATCGTTCACCAGAATCATCAGACTCAGTCAACCTCAATTATTGTTCAGCTAACTTCTAGCGCGATTAAAAACTCAGAACTAGCCACACGGGTCATCCATACTAGGTTAAAATCACTTTTACCCGAACCGACACAACATTGGTTGGGTTGGAGTAATCTTAAGCAAATCAAGTTACCTAGACTAAAGTGGTGGGGTAAGCAGTCACAGCAAAATGCTAATCCAGATTGGCAATACCGAATTGAGTGGATTAAACGACAGCCTACTCAAGCTATGCCTTGGCGAGAACGAGGAATTACTAAATCTCCAGCGAATCTAAGACAGCGAATCTGGGACAGCATAGTAACATTGCTCTGGCGTAATCCTTGGCTACAAGAAGGGAAGGAAGTTGTGGGCAGAAATAACCTGAGTTTAGTTAGATTTAATTGGTCGGGAACTAAGCAAGTAATTCAAGATACCTATTGGCATCCCCCTTGGCAAGAAACAGCAACGGTAAAAAGTAGCTATGAAGTTCCCTTAGACGATCGCATCAAGCGTCAGGTCTAACCTGAAGATAACTCTAAGTTTAGACAAATAGAAAGACATTAAAATTGAGCTTAACAATCAAAAAACTATGACGGCGATCGCAATTACTGAACCAAAAACCTGGAACTGGCACGGACATAAAATTACCTATCAGCAAGCTGGAAATAGCGGGACAGCAGTAGTTCTAGTGCATGGTTTTGGTGCATCTTGGGGACACTGGCGTAAAAACTTACCTGTCTTGGGTGAATCTTGTCGTTGTTATGCGATCGATCTAATTGGCTTTGGGGGTTCGGCAAAACCCCAGCCAGGAATCGTGGACTATACCTTTGAAACTTGGGGACAACAACTAGCAGATTTTTGTCGTGAGGTGGTAGGTGGCCCTGCTTTTCTAATTGGTAATTCCATTGGCTGTATTGTCGTGATGCAAACAGCGGTAGATTATCCAGAATTAGCTTTAGGAGTAGCTGCGATCAACTGTTCGATTAGATTACTCCACGATCGTAAACGAGTTACCTTACCCTGGTATCGTAACTATGGTTCGATGGTGATGCAGCAGGTATTGGGCAATAAACAAATTGGGGGCTTCTTTTTCCAACAGATAGCCAAACCCAAAGTTGTCCGCAAAATCTTACTCCAGGCATATCGTCGCCCCGAAGCAGTCAGCGATGAACTGATCGATCTGCTGATGAAGCCATCTCAAGATCCTGGTGCAGCAGATGTCTTTCTCGCATTTACCCGCTATTCTCAAGGGCCTTTGCCAGAAGATTTACTTCCTCGTCTTACTTGTCCCACGGTATTACTCTGGGGAACAGAAGATCCTTGGGAACCTGTAGCGATGGGAAGAGAACTAGCTACAATACCTACTGTCGAGCAGTTTATTCCTCTGGAAGGATTAGGTCACTGTCCCCAAGATGAAGCCCCAGAAATCGTTAACCCGATCTTGTTGGACTGGATCGAACAACATCAATAAACTTTTTTCAACCTGAGAGCAAACCTTTCATACCATTTCTCCTTGAGGCTGCACTTAAATATTCTAAGTTTAAATCTCGCGCCCTAAAGGATATGCGAAGCGGTATGCTTTAGCACTAGCTTCGCGTCGCAAAGACGTTTATCCCGCTTAGTTTGGGGCAAAGGCGCAAAGGGGTTAAATTTAATTTAGTGCATTGTTATAGAGAATTAGTATCAGTCATTTGTCGTAATTTTCAAGACAATTGACATATGATGATAGATATCATTAATTGGTGAAGTCTATGGTCTATCAAGTTATCGGTAAAGTTTTAAACTTAGATTCCGAACCAACATCACTACAAGATCTAAGAGAAATAACTCATCAAGGTTTACCCAAGATGGCTGTTGAGCAAATTAAAAACCGATTAGGTCTTTCTACTGAAGAGTTAGCTAAGTATCTTCATCTGTCACCACGAACTCTACAACGTTATGATGATGCCAAGATTTTATCTGCTGATTCATCGGATCGCTTAATTCAGATTGCTAAAGTTTACGCCAAAGCTCTAGAAGTGTTTGAAGACGAATTTCTCGCAACTACTTGGCTCAAGTCTCCTAGTATAGCTTTAGGCAATCAAACACCCAGAGAACATTTGGATAGTTTTAGTGGGATAGAAATTGTCCTAAATGAATTAAATCGGATCGAATACGGAGTATATGCTTAGTTAATGTTGCTTCATCGGATTGCTAAGTCAAAATACATCCGTGACTTATCTGGAGAAGGAGCAAGACGTTCAGGAGGACGCTGGAACTATCAGGGAATTCCTGTTATTTATACCTCCGACTCCGCTGCATTAGCCACTTTAGAAATGCTGGTTCATCTTCAACTTAATCTCATACCGTTAAACTTGTCTAGCATTACGCTAAATCTACCTGACAACTTGCCGATAACCAAGCTTAATCCTCAAGATTTACCTGTTGATTGGCATTATTATCCTGCACCTATAACTTGGGTAAAGATCGCAAATCGCTGGATTGAAAAGCAGGAGTCAGTTGCCTTGTCTGTCCCATCTTCAATTTTGCCAGAGAGCGAAGATCGAAACTACATTTTAAATCTGCGTCATCAAGATTTTAATTTTATTACCATTGTTCGCGTTAGTCCTTATACCTACGATCCTCGATTGAGATCATAAAAAAAGTCTCCAGTTTTAGGATCAAATCATCAAATACTAGTTAGCACTACCCATAACTGCCTCATGGTCAGCTGATGCTCGATCTAAAGTTACATTTGCTCTCGTAGCACGGAACATACCGAAACGACATAAACCAGCACCAAAAGCCAACCGCATTAATAGCAAAGTAGGAACTTCTCGCAAAGATTTAATTAACCCTGAAAAGCCGAATAAAATCAGTCCTTTGGGTTTAACAATACCCTGCCAGATCGAATCGATCCAGGAAGGAAGAGTCTCTTGTGTCCAATCATCGGTAATCACCTCTCCCTCAACTAAGCCTGTCTCTGCCAACAGTTCAGAAAAACCTTCAATACTAGAAAAGGCTGGATGCGACCACTGATCTAATAGCTGCTTCATGACGGGTTTCTCCCAGAAATTAAGCGGAATTTGGCGATCGTCCCGTTGGTTCCAGTCCGCAACGACTAAGATTCCTCCTGGCTTCAATACGCGCAATAATTCTCTGGCAAAAACCGCTTTATCGGGCATATGAGGGCCAGCTTCCACTGACCATACCACATCAAAACTAGCATCAGGGAAAGAAAGAGCCATAGCATCATCTACCTGAAACTGAACCTTAACTCCTTTGGGGGTTAATTCTTGGGCGCGTTTAACCTGCTGAGGACTAATCGTAACTCCCGTCACGTCAAAGTTGTAGTCCTTTGCCAAAATACGACTACTGCCACCAATACCGCAACCAACATCTAATAAACTTGTGCCAGCAGGCAGATTTGCTAAACCACCCCAGCGCACCATTTCATGGACAAAATCATATTTTGCTTGGTTAAAGTCTGTAGACTTTGGTGGTGAACCATAATGCCCCAAGTGGATATGTTCACCCCAGTAAAATTCTAAAATGCCGTCTTCTGTCCACTCATCGTAAGAATTGGCGACCGAATCAGCGGATTCATAGTTACGAGGGGTCAGTAGATAGATGGCAATACCCACTACTAAAGCAAGACCGAACAAACCAAGAAGGTAATATAAGCTCATTAAAATGAATATTTAATATATTGTTACAAGTTTTCAATATAGCAATATTTGACGATCCTGAAACGAAGTGAAAGTCGAAAATAT
Source organism: Pleurocapsa minor HA4230-MV1 (assembly GCA_019359095.1). Classification (NCBI taxonomy): domain Bacteria; kingdom Bacillati; phylum Cyanobacteriota; class Cyanophyceae; order Pleurocapsales; family Pleurocapsaceae; genus Pleurocapsa; species Pleurocapsa minor. The sequence continues at coordinate 144,028 of JAHHHZ010000022.1, forward strand.
TCTTCCAGGCTGAAGCATATTTCCTAATTATTGATAACAATGTAGATGAAGTAAGTAGATGACGCAAAAATAAGAGGAGCAAGATGGTATCTAAGACAGACAAGATTTTAGTCGCTGGTGCTACTGGTGGAGTGGGACAATTAGTAGTTGCCAAGCTGCTAGCTAAAGATCTCAGTGTTCGAGCCTTAACTAGAACGAGATCGAAAGCAGAATCGATGTTCGATCAAAAAGTTGAGATAGCGCTAGGGGATATTCGTCATGCTAGTACTCTCGCCAGTGTTACCAATGGCATCAGCTACATTATCTGCTGTACAGGAACAACTGCTTTTCCTTCCCTGAGATGGGATTTTGCTAATCTGTTTCAACCTGCCAATAGTCCCCAAGCGGTAGACGGAGAAGGCGTTAAAAACTTAGTCGCTGCTGCACCTCAAGATTTAAAACGGTTTGTGTTTGTCTCTTCCTGTGGCGTATTGCGTAAAGATGAGTTTCCTTATAATATTCTCAATGCCTTCGGTGTCTTGGATGCCAAACTAATGGGGGAAAAAGCGATCGCCGCTTCGGGTTTACCCTATACGATTATCCGCCCTGCTCGACTAATTGACGGCCCTTATACTTCCTATGACCTGAATACTTTATTACGAGCCAAAACCGACGGACAAAAAGCCGTGAAAATTGCTTCAGGCGATCGCCTAAATGGTGAAACTAGTCGGATTGATGTGGCTAATGCTTGTGTTGAAGCTTTGTTTAACGACACCACCATTAATCGGGATTTTTCAATCATCAATTCAGGAGATAGAGTTAACACAACTGAATGGTCTGAGCTTTTTGCCTCACTGTAAACTGACTAAGCTGTTATTTAATTTACTGGCTTATCTCTTTTGATAGATTGACTCGGAAAAATATTTGAGTATGATGCTTAATAATTACGAATGCAAAATACTCTAGATAAAAATAATAATGAATAACAAAGATCAATCCAAAGAAATAGCTGAAAATTACGGAATCAAAGCTAAAGAGGCTATGGATAAGGTTACCGATGATCAGCCAGAAGAAGTAAAAGAAAGAGTTGATAAAGTTCAAAATGCATTTGACAAGACCATTGATTCTGCTAAAGATGCAGTTAGTTAATTACTGATTACTAGGAAATTAATCCACTTTATACTATAGCTAGAGAGCGTAGTTACTAACACTCTGTCTAGCTAGTTTTTGCTTATGTATTTTATTAATAGACATCTGCAAAGACATTTACAAATCGCCACTCACTGTTTGGGATCTAAGGCATCCCTGAGTCCATCGCCAATATAGTTAATACTTAGCACGGTTAAAAAAATAGCCATGCCAGGAAAAATAGCCATGTATGATGCAGATTCGAGGTAGTCTTGGGCATCAAACAGCATTCGTCCCCAAGTGGGTACATCGGGGGGAAAACCTAAGCCCAGAAAACTCAGGGTAGACTCGGTAATAATGGCGTTACCTACTGATAAAGTAGCAGCAACAATAATTACGCTTAAGACATTAGGGAAAAGATGAATCCAAATTAGTCTAACTGGTTTGGCGCCGATCGCTCTAGCCGCGCTGACAAATTCCAGCTCTCTCAGTTTCAAGAAATTTGCTCTAACCAACCTGGCTACCGACATCCAATTTAAACCACCAATCAGCAGCACAATTAAGATAAATACACCCAATTCTGCTCCTGCCAGCTTTTTCATCGGCTCACGGAATAAATACACGATCAGCAGCAGCAAAGGCAATTGAGGTAAGGCTAGAAACAAGTCGGTAATGCGCATCAAGATCCCGTCGATCGCCCCACCATAAAAGCCAGCGATCGCCCCGATTAATGTGCCTAAAAATATCGCCACCACCATTGAAGCCACGCCAACGATTAAAGAAACTCTTCCTCCCTGCAAGATTCGAGCTAATTGATCCTGTCCCAAAGAATCAGTCCCAAAAGGATGTTCCCAGCTAGGAGGTGTCGCAGCTGCCAAAAAGTCGATCTTATCGATGGGGGTTGTATAGAACCAAGGGGCAAAAACTACGGCTAAAGCAATAATTGATACTACAATTAAGCCAAATACCGCCGAGCGATCGCGCTTAAACTTGCGCCAACTATCTAGCCAGAGATTGCTCTCAAATTGTTTAACCGCAGTCATAAGTCAGGTCAAATAAGTTAGTGATAACTAGTTTTTAGTAATGAAATCTGCACTGGGCAATCAAAATTGAATTTGATTCAACTGCATACACCAGTCTATGCTCTTTAGTAATTCTTCTAGACCAAAATCCTGACCAATCGTATTTGAGCGGTTCAGGATCGCCAATCCCGTCATAGGGAGTTCTTTGAATGTCCCTGATTAATTTATTAATTCGCTTAAGTATTTTTTTGTCTGTCTCTATCCAATACTGATAATCCTCCCAAGCTTGTCGATCGAATATTAGTTTCATTTTGGTGAGGAATCCTCAGCCTCTTCAACTAGCTCCCTTTCTACACCTTTTCCTTCACGGAGATTAGCGATCGCTTTGTTTAACCGATTGGTATTATTTTGACTAGATAGCAAATGGAAAGTAGCTTCATAAGCTTTGAAATCATCTAAACTCATTACTACTACCGAAGGTGCATTTTGTCTGGTAACTAACAAAGGTGTCCGAGCTGCTTCAATTTGATTAAGATGAGTCGCTAAGTTTTGTCTAAAGTCTGTATAGGTTACTGCATCCATAATTGATTTTTATCAATATACGTACATATCATTGTACATCATCATAAATTATGAGATCTAATATTTAACTCTGGGGTCGAGTACAGCGTAAACCACATCAGCAATTAAATTAAACAACACAATTAAAATAGCGTAGATAAAGGTAATTGCCATCACAACGGGGGTATCACTGCGGTAGATCGAATCAATCAGCAATGCCCCAATCCCAGGAACGCGAAACACTTGTTCGGTAACCAACGCCCCTGTAAAAATAGCGGGAATGTCTAAAGCAATTAACGTCACTACAGGAATTAAAGCATTCCGCAATACATGGTTTTTGATCGTGGCAAATTTACTCAATCCTTTCGATAACGCTGTGGTGACATATTCTTGCTGTAATTCGTCTAACACTGCCGAACGAATAAAGCGCATCAAAATTGCTGCGTGATACAGTGCCAAAACCGATATGGGCATAATTGACTGTCTGACTTGAGCCAAAAAGCTCTGCCAGTCTGTGATCTGAAGAGTGCTGTTGAAAATGAAAGGAAACCAACCAAGCTGCACACTAAAAATAATAATAAACAGTAAACCTGTAAAAAAAGGCGGAATCGAAAATCCCAAAAAAGCGATCGTGGTAATAATTTGATCGGTAGCTGAATAACGTTTAACCGCCGAAATGATCCCCAACGGAAAAGCAATGAACAAACCCAATATATAGGCAGTACCGACAATCAGCAAAGTTGTGGGTAAACGTTGCCATAATAATTCTGCTACGGGACTTCTACTGTTAAAGGAATAGCCCATATCTCCTCGCATAAAAGAGCCAAACCATTTAAAATAGCGAATATGAGTAGGCTGGTCTAGACCTAAAGATTTACGGATATTTTCGCGTACTTCAGCCGTAATTGCTGGATTTGAAGCAAATTCCCCTAAAGGATCTCCAGGGGCAAGTGCCAAGATCGCAAAGATAATGATACTGATGGCCCCTAATGTTGGGATCGTCACTAACAGCCTTTTAATTAGAAATTGCCTCATGTTTGCTCAATTAGTCCAGGCTTCTACCTCAATTGCTTTTAAAGTATACAAGTTAATACCAATTCTCTATAAAAACGTATTAAATCAGATTTGATCCCTTTGCCCCAACAGCGCGATTATTCAAGGCGAAATGAATTCGCCGAATTTCGCACTCAAACTAAGCGGGATAAACGTCTTTGCGTCTTTGCCCTAAAGGGTACCGCTTCGCATAAGAGTCTACTGCGACCCTAAAGAGTTAGCTTCGCGTCAGCGAGTCCAAAAGGATAAGCTTTGCGTCTTTGCGTCTTGGCGCGAGACTTACAATCAAAATATTCAGTGCAATTTTAAAGAGAAATGGTACAAGAATAACTCCCTCAAAATGACAAAGGGATCTGGTTGACAACCAAATCCCCTAACAGCAAGCATTATAAACTTAAACTGGATTGTTATTTACCTAACCAAACTCGATCGCGACAAACGATATGCTTCGATGCTTTGGTAATTATTTTTTTCTTCATAAAGATGACAAACCTTGGTGACCTTTTGTACTAATTCCCAATTAAAGGTGCAGTCTGGATAGAGATATTCACCCCAGTTTTCCACTAGGCTTTGATGAGCCTGACGCAAGTTATACCAAGGAATAGCAGTAGTTAGGTGATGGGGAATATGCACGTTAATATCGTGACAAAGGAATTCTACCCACCAAGGATATTTGCAATTTACTGTCCCTGATAATTGAGCGCGAGCCTCATTCCATTCCTCTTCTAATTTAAAAGGAATCTCAGGCATAGTGTGATGGAACATGGTAAAGGTACTCATCCAGAAATGATATACCAGCCAAGGCATGAGCCAAAATTTAATCAAGCCTGTAATGCCGAAAGTCAAAAATACGGCTGAATAAGCCAAACCACCGCCAATCACTACTAGTAAGACTGAAAAACGAACCTGTTCTCTTTGTTTGCCTTCAAACTTACTCCAGATGAAGTGTAGTTTTGCCCAATGAGCGATCGAACCCATCCACCAAAACCAGCCGCGCATACGGCGATAAAGCCACTGTAAAGTAGGAGAGCAACTATTGAATGTTTCGGTAGTGAAAGGATCCCAGGCATTATCGACACCTAATTTATTGGTGTGCTTATGGTGGTGATTATGTAAAATACGCCATGCATGATACGGATAAATAATAGGTAAGGTCATAATATGCCCCACCAGATCATTAACCCAAATACGATTGGAGAAAGAACGATGACCACAATCGTGAGCAATTACAAAAAAGCCTTGTAAACTTGTACCTAAGAATACCCAGGCAAGAGGCAGTAGATACCAAGGTGACACTGCAACAGCCCAGTAGCCCAAGATTACGCAAATAACATTGATGACTACTTTAGTCCAAGCCTTGCGGGAGTTTTTGACAAAAACTTCTTTAGGCAGCGTGTTGATGATGTCTCGAAGCTTTATGTCGTCAGCCAACTGTGGGGATTGAGAGGATTCTGAACTCTGAGGTAATACTGCTGTCATAAAACTTGTTGGACGGTTTAAATATGATCTATTAGGGGCCAATAAAAGATACTGCCCAATAAACTGTTGTTAAAAAACGTTTTACTTATAGGCATAAAAACTTAGTTGCCCGTGAAATTGATCACTGCAATAAGTAATTAACCGATTTTTGACAGCAACAGCAAGCTTGTCCGTAACTGAGCCAAAAATTCTAAGAATATAGCTTTTTTTTACAATCCTTAATATTTATATCACAGTTGCGTCAACGTTTCGTCAACTATAAGTTTTGGATTGGGAAAATTAATTTATTTGAAACTGAAAACAAACTGAGTATTAGATTCAAATACTCAGGTAAACTATTTTGCTTATTTTTAATTATTCAAATATTTTCAACCTATCCTACCAGTAAATTTTCTTCTGGATAATGCAAACTACTAGGGCTAGGATCGCCAATAATAGCAGCAATGAGGAGTAGAATATTGACTCGTCCAATATACATTGCCAAAACGATCAGGAGTTTAGAAGCGACGCTTAAACTACTAGTGATGCCTGTCGATAATCCCACAGTGCCAAAAGCAGAAACCACTTCAAACAATACTGGTACTAGCTCAGAATTAGCCTCCAGAGAAGAAACTAAGATGGTGATGAAGACAATTGAGGCTGCTGTGCCAAAAACTACTGCTACTGCTTTAAGAATTAAGGTGCTAGGCACTTCTCGCTGATAGATAGTAACCTGACTTTTGCCCCGTAAAACTGATTTAGTAGTGTTGTACATAATCCTGAAGGTGGTAGTTTTGATGCCTCCTCCAGTACCGCTAGGGCTAGCACCAATAAACATCAAACCCATAGTAATAAATAAACCCGCAGTAGTCATTTTGCCAATGTTAATGGTATTAAATCCAGCAGTTCTGGTAGTTACAGACTGAAACCAGGCTGCCAAAAGTTTGTCCTTAAAACTAAAGGATGCTAAAGTTTCAGGATTATTCAATTCGGTCAGAAACAATGCCACTGTTCCTGCAAAGAGTAACAAAATAGTCGTAGTTAGTACTACTTTAAAATTAAGGGAAAAACAAAATCTTTCAGCCTTACCTTTGATTCTGCTAACATTCCACAGGTACATTTCGATCATTACCTGATAGCCAATACCGCCAAAGATAATCAACCCCGAAATAACTGAGTTTACGATCCAGCTGGAATGATAACTCATTAAGTTGTCAGGTAACAAACCAAACCCAGCATTATTCCAGGCGCTGATGCTGTGGAAAGTAGCATACCATAGTCCTGTTGACCAACCGTGTTCGGGAACAAAGGCGATCAATAGTAAAAAGATGCCAGTAATCTCAAAGAGCATTGTGGTGGCAATGATCGATTTCATTAAGTTGCTGCTGCCCTGTAAAAATGGGCGATCAAAGGATTCTTGAATGGCAAACTTTTGTCTTAAATCAAACTTTCTGCCCAAAAGCAAAATTAAAAAAGTGGTGCTGGTCATATAGCCTAAACCACCAACTTGGGCTAGTAGAGCAATAGTTAATTGCCCCCAAAAAGAAAAATAAGTTCCTGTATCCACTACCGCTAAACCAGTGACGCAGACGGCGGAAGTAGAGGTGAACAGAGCCACGACCAAACTGTTCCAATTCCAGGGTTCTGAAGTTATGGCAAAGGGCATCATTAGTAGTATAGTGCCAATTATAATCACAGCCACAAACCCGACACATATTGTACGAGCAATAGTCATAGCAAAATATATAGTTACTGATTATCAATTTGAATTATAAATCCTCGGTGGATCAACTCCGTGCTGGAACAAAGGGAAAATTGCCGTCTTAACGGTTTACTTCATACTAGTGTCATCAGAAGCTATTAGGAAAGTACCTTAACCCACGGTTTAATCTAACTTAAGGTTATTTGTCTGAGTCTGAAGCAACAATTTTGTCAGATCTTGCCATTCTGGTGAACTAGTTAGGCTGCTAGCATCAAACTCCACTCCCCAGTTATGGGCAAAATCAGCAAAACTTTCGACCCAAGTAATTAAAGTTTCAACACCCGAATTAAAACGATAATTCCAAGCCTGTTGAAGATATTCCATGGTTTCTGCTTGATGCCCTGTGTAATGAAGATACCAAGCAATCCAAACTAACGTACCGTGACGCACCGAATGCTCCATTAATCTAACTTCTGGGGGCAGATTTGGCTGACTAAAAAAATCATTGGTTACCGCCACTAGAGAGCGAGCTTGGGGTAAACCTTTGTGCATCGCGCTAGATTCGTGCTGACGATAGCAAACGGTTATTTGTCTAAGCCAAGCAGTTTTACAGCCTTTTAAAGCTAGTTTGAGAACTAAATTAGTATCTTCGGCGGGAGGAAAACGAGGATCAAATCCACCAACATACTGTAACCATTCTCGACGAAACATCATGGCGCTAGGCAACACGGGTTTCCAGCGTAACCAGTTGGCAAGATTTAATTCAGGAATTTGTAACCAAGGGCGTACATCGAGTAGTTTATTTCCCTGATGATCGACTCGCTGCCAGCCACTATGAATTATGCCTAGATCGGGACGTTTAAGTAGCATTTCTGCTTGGAGAGATAACTTTCCTGGCAAAAAATAATCATCCGCATCTAAAAAGGCAATAAAATTAGCTTTGGCGATCGCAATTCCGTGATTACGAGCTGCTGCTACTCCCTGATTTTTTTGCTTGATATAGCGTAGGCGATCGCGTAATGGTTCTAATACTTTCTCGGTTGCATCTGTAGAACCATCGTCAATAATAATAATTTCATAACTACAGTCTTCCTGCTGTAATACGCTTTCAACCGCTTGAACAATATAGCGATCGCAATTATAAGCAGGAATAATTACGCTGACGGCAGGTTCGGCATTAATCATGGCTATTTTATTCTGGAGCAACTGCTGGTATATATTAACTGTTGTACAGTCAAAGCACTGCCTTGTCCCTATGGTTTATTGTTTATAATTCTCTGGGTGCTGCTACCTTAAGTTTTTCTACCAAGATTTTTTCTAACCAAAATTTAACTAGGGTAATTAATCCCAGACGAGCGATCGCTTTTTGGGGATATTGTTGTTTAACCTCTCCCAGAAAGCGACAATCCGCCAGAAAAATTGCTGTATTTTGGCTCAAGCTTAAAGCTAGTTTTGACCAACGGCGAACATGAGTATTTTCTAGCCAAGCGTCTGACACTATTAATAGCTGCTGTAGTAAATTATGTTCGGCTACTTCCCTGAGCCAGAGGTTATGTTCTGGATCTAACCAGGAGATTGATTGTGGTTGTTTAATTTGCTCTAAATTAGTTACTAAGGTGATTAAGTTTTCTCTTGCTGCCAAACGTAAAAGGCTACAGCAACGAGCGTGAATATATTGTACGGGGAATAACTGAGGGGGAGTTTTATCTATGGTATAAATTGCCCTGCTGGTTGATTGTTGCTCATCAATAATGTTGCTCTGACTCCAAAAAAGCGATCGCCCTAACCATTCAGCAATTAACTTGGCGTCTAGATAAAAGTTGATCCAACCGAGGGGAACTATTTCTGTTAATAACTGCCCTTGCTCTAGATTACTCTCGTCTTTGTCAGTCAGTAAATAGCCTATTTGTTGCATAATTATTGGCGGTGACTGCTGTAAATTTGTCGCCAAAGACAAACCAAGAGGACAAGCATAAATAATGGGCAGAAATTGTGCTTGCGACAAATGGCTACTTTTATTGGGGGAAATCGTAATTTTAGCTGCTAGTAGATTTTGCACCAACTCTGGTTCAATGCTCATCTTCAACTTTTGTTGATATAAATCTAGAATTAACAGTAGTTCCTGTTTTAATAGATTCTTTACAGAAATACCTAGTTTTTCCTGATTAAGTCTTAGTTTGAAAAAGTTATGTGAATTTGTTTTTTTTGATACATTGTTGTCCATGTAAAATCAAATATGCATTAATGTTTTATTTTGCCTCTCACTATGCAACTTGCCGAAAACTCGTCCGAGGAATCTAACACCAGTTTCACCTGGCAAAATATCATTGACTGGGCGCAAACTCATTATCGCGATCGCATTTTTAATAAAGATGAACAAATACCTGCTCGCCCCCAGCTAATTTACCTAGTTAATCAAGGAGCAGTGCGTTTGGTAAGTAAAACTCAAAATGTGACCCCAGAAATTGTTGATGTCAATTTGGCTGAAACAGAAGCAGAAACAGAATTAGATCTCTTGGCAGAATCATTTTTGGGTTTTGTGGGGGCAGAAAAACCCTTTGAAATTGTGACTCAATCTTCTTTTCAGATTAGTGCTTATGCTCATGTGGATGAAACTCATATTGCCTGGCTGTATTGGCAGGATCTGGAAAATTGGCCTGGTTTTCAGCAACAACTGTACGAAGTGTTTCGTTATCAACACCAGCGTAAACTATTGTGGCTTAGTGCCTTGGGGCAAAGAAAAACCATCGATCGCCTAACTAGTTTTCTGACTTTATTACTAGAAGAATATGGCGTAGAACAACAAGAATACTGCTGCCTACCCTATACTTTAACCCATGCTCAAATCGGCAGTGCGATCGGCTCAACTAGAGTTACGGTGACAAGGCTAATGGGAAGGTTGCGCCGTCAGGGAATTATCAAAGTTCAGAGCGATAATTCTATTTGCATTAATAGCCTTCAGCTTTACGAAGTCAACCAAGATTTTAGATAAAAAACTAGCTTTATCGTTTAATAGATGGGTCGAAAACCCCGTCCTAAAGGCACGATTCTTAATTGTTTTTTGTGCTAGACATGATAGCATAAAAACATGATTGTAATAGAGTACAAAGTAAAAGCAAAACAATATCAATATTTGGCAATTGACGAAGCTATTAAGACCAGTCAGTTTGTCAGAAATAAAGCTTTGCGCTATTGGCTGGACAATAAAGGAGTTAATAAATACGACCTTAATAAGTATTGTCGTGTCATAGCCAAAGAATATGGTTTTGCCAATGAATTAAACTCTACTGCTAGACAATCATCAGCCGAACGAGCTTGGAGTGCTATTAGTCGTTTCTTTGATAACTGTAAAAAGCAAATCAAAGGCAAAAAAGGATTTCCTAAGTTTAAAAAACACTCTCGTTCGGTTGAGTATAAACAGTCTGGCTGGAAGCTAGATGAAACCACTAAAAAGCATATTACCTTTACCGACAAAAAAGGTGTCGGTAGATTGAAGCTTGTCGGTTCAAGAGATATTTACTTTTACCAGCCTGAAGAAATAAAACGGGTTCGATTGATACGTAGGGCAGATGGTTACTACTGTCAGTTTTGCATTTCAATTGAAGTAAAAGAAGATGTTGAACCTACGGGTAAATCAATCGGTTTAGACATTGGCTTAAAATATTTCTATGCCGATAGTACGGGTCATACTGAAGCCAACCCTAGATTCTACAGACAAAGCGAAAAGAGATTAAATAAGCTCAATCGTCGCAAGTCAAGGAAATTTAAGAGAGGAAAGCCTCAGTCTAAAAACTATCACCAAGCTAGAAATCGTTACGCTAGATTGCACCTGAGAATAAGTAGACAACGAGAAGAACATGCTAAGAAACTAGCGCGTACCGTATGTACATCTAACGATTGTATTGTTTATGAAGACTTGCAGGTCAAGAATCTAGTGCGTAATAGCAAACTGTCTAAATCAATATCCGATGCTGGCTGGACACAGTTTCGTAGATGGGTAGAATATTTCGGTTGGAAAATGGGAAAAATAACCATTGCCGTTCCACCACAATACACATCTCAAGATTGTCCCTCCTGCGGTAAACGGGTCAAAAAATCTCTTTCTACTCGCACCCATGCTTGTAGCTGTGGATATACAGAAGATAGAGATATTGCAGCTAGCATCAATATCCTGAAAAAAGGACTATGTACCGCAGGTCATGCGGGAACTTACGCCAGTTCTGAGAAGGGTTTCCCTCCGCAAGAAACTGGCGTGTACGCTACAGGAGATTTGCCCTCTTGGTCTTCAGGTGTAAACCTGTTGGCTAACGGCGAGTTGTTGAATGTAGAATCCCCGTCTTGTGATTAGCGGGGAGTGTCAAACAGATGTTATTTTAAAGTTCAGGGCAAATTATATTAGTCTAGATGTAAAAAATATCTTAAGATTGACAAGTAAGAAGTTAAAATTTCTTAAAAACTTACTATTTGACAAGAATATAAATTTAAGGAGAATATATATGGCGCTCGTCCCAATGCGTTTGCTTTTAGAACACGCTGCTGAAAATAACTACGGTATTCCTGCTTACAACGTCAATAACATGGAGCAAATTATCTCCATTATGGAAGCTGCTAATGAAGCTGACAGCCCTGTCATCTTACAAGCTTCTCGTGGTGCGCGCCAGTATGCTGGTGAAAATTTCCTCCGTCACTTAGTTATGGCAGCAGCAGAAAGCTATCCCCATCTTCCCATCGCTATGCACCAGGATCACGGTAATAGCCCCGCAACCTGCTATTCGGCAATTCGCAACGGCTTCACTAGCGTCATGATGGATGGTTCTTTAGAAGCAGATGCTAAAACTCCAGCCAGCTTTGAATACAACGTTAATGTTACCGCAGAAGTAGTTAAAGTAGCTCACTCTGTTGGTGCTTCCGTTGAAGGTGAACTAGGTTGCTTAGGTTCATTAGAAACTGGTAAAGGTGAAGCTGAAGATGGACACGGTTTTGAAGGTGCATTAAGCAAAGAGCAACTGTTGACCGATCCTGATGAAGCAGTAGAATTTGTCGAACGTACTCAGGTAGATGCTTTGGCAGTTGCGATCGGTACTAGCCATGGTGCATACAAGTTTACTCGCAAACCTACTGGCGAAATCCTCGCAATCAGCAGAATTGAAGAAATTCACCGTCGTTTACCTAACGTTCACTTGGTAATGCACGGTTCATCTTCCGTACCTCAAGAGTGGATCGACATCATTAATGCTAATGGTGGTAAAATCCCCGAAACTTATGGTGTACCTGTAGAAGAGATTCAAAAAGGCATCAAGAGTGGTGTACGTAAAGTTAACATCGATACTGATAACCGTCTGGCTATCACTGCTGCTATTCGTGAAGCAGCTTTCAAAGATCCTTCAAACTTTGACCCCCGCCACTTCCTCAAGCCTTCCATTGCATACATGAAAACTGTCTGTCTCAGACGTTATGAAGCGTTTGGTACTGCTGGTAATGCTGGCAAAATCAAGCAGGTTTCCTTGGATGACTATGCTGCTAAATATGCTAAAGGCGAATTGTCTACTAGCAACAAAACAACTGTTTCTGTATAGGCTTTTAGCCATTAGCTTTTAGCTTTGAATTAAAGGTTGGACTCGCAGGTTAGCAATTAGTAAGACGGCTTTTCGCTAAACTGAGTTTGATCTTTGGATGGGTGGTTAACTTTAGCCACTCATTCAGCAACGTCGTTAGAAAAAGCTTTCAATTCATAGCCACTAATACCATTTCTCAAAAGTAATAAGAGACTTGGTAGTAGCGCGTCCACTCTAACTTTTTGGGTTGAAATAATTAAAATCGGTAGTGCGAGGCACACCCCACCCTACTTAAATGAACCCAATATTTTAGCCTAGACGCGCTACTACAATTTGATTTTATCTCTCCACTTACTATTGAAAATTGGTCTAAGGTTTTGCCATAAATTTTTCCCAATCAGTTACAGCAGTTTTCAACTTTACTTAACCTGCTCTAAAATACACGAACTTTTTAATAAGTTTAAAGTCTTGGTGGATATAACTGAACAAGATGGATTTATTTCCCTCAATGCAGGAGAATATTCTGATTTTAATTGCGCGATCGCTTGTTGAGTTTCTTCTTTCCAAGAGCTATTAATTAACCAATTTTTAGCTAATAAGTATTGGGCGGTAAAAGCATTATGATCGAGTAGTAAATAATCTACATTATATTGTCGAATAAAAGACTGTAAAACTTTTAGCTCAGGACTATATTGGGCTTGTAATAGATCGATCGTCCTTTGTTTTATTTGATTATAATAAGCAGGATGATATGCCAGTGCAAACTCATCGCCGACTAAAATTGAGCGTTGGGAAAAAGCGGGTATGTTATTAACTTCAGTGCTTAAAGATGCCACTAATATGTCTTTTGGCTGTTGGGCTAAATATTGATATATTTCAGTAGCGGTACCGACTCGCCAATCTTGAAACCAATTAATCGAGACATAGGGAATAGCAGGAAAAATAATTGTCGTTAGAGCAAATAAAGTAATCAAAGCTATTTTAGTCTTCTCTAATAGATTGAATTGTTGTTTATTTTTTAACCACCTTTGACCTATATCTAACCAGATCGTCAAAACAATACCTGTAGAAATTGCTAAAACAAATTGAATTGTGTGATAAGTATAACGGCTAGGTAAATGTAGTTTGGGTAAGAATATATGTGCCAAAATAAACATTAACAAAGATGCTATTATTACCTGAGTCAAAATACTAATTTTTTTGGTAACTAATTTAGTAATTGGTAGTTTTTTATTTAATAGCCAAGGCAATGTTAAACCGCTCCAAACAAGCGTGGGAAACAATGGTAGAGTTAGACCACTAGAGCCAGCAAACCAATATTTGAGCCAGCCTACAGCAAAAAAAGGACTCCTCCCGCCTAAGTTAAATTCTGGCATCTGTCGCATTTGTAAGGCAGTTACAGTTGTTGCCAATTCAGGGGGTTTTTGGCTCATCGGATAAAGTGCGATCGCTGTCACTATAAATCCTGCAATCCACCAAAGATAATATTTTTTTTTATTGGTGAAGCTAATTATATTACTTTGTAAGCTTATTAATCTAAGACTAAGTATTACCATCTCGATTAATAAAATATGAGGATAAAATAAACCCTGGAGCAACATTATAATTAAACAGGGAATAAGAGAATCTAGAGATAGATAATATAAAAAAGCAGCAAATAAAGGATAGATAAAAGCTCTGGGGGTTGCCGAAACTAAATCATCATTGAGCCAGATTAGTTGATTAATTAATAAACTGCTAATAAATCCCGCCCAAGGAATAGGAAATATTTGCAGAGTAAATAAGTAGAGATAAATAGTTGTAATAATAGCTAACACTGGAGGTAAAAGTTTAGCTAATAAAATTGGCTCACAACCTAGTTTTGCAGCAAATAAATAGGTGAATTTAAATCCAATTGGGGCAAGTCCAGAAAAATAGTCGGCAATTAAATCATGGGGAAATAAATCAGCATCAATAAATCTTTGTAGCCAAACTACATGCTGTCTAGTGTCATCTTGGACTATATATTCTTGATTAAAAACAAAACAATAAAAGCAAATTCCGTAATACAGAGCAACTAATAAACTAATACCCAACCAAAAATTAGCAGATCGATTGCGATGATGGCTAAACTTCACGTCTTACTTTTTTTTACTTATTATCTAATAAATGCAAATTATAGGGCTTCTGGGCGATCGCCTGAAGATATGCGGTACTTAAATAGGGAATATAGCTGGGATCTTCGGCAACATAGCTTTGAAAAAAAACTAACGACAACAGATTTTGATAAGTTTTTGCTAATTGTACAGCTTTTGCTTGCGATGATTGCGCTTCTTTTGATAAAGTGACATTAGAGTGGGGTAGCTTTTCAGAAATTACCAAATAACGCTCTTTACCCACAGAATTAAACAACGGTACTTGTTCTTCTAACAAAGAAGTTAGGAAATCCTGGTCTACGACTTGAAACATAATCGGGATGTCAATCTTGTCTTGTGACTGTTCGCCAAAAAGACTGTGACCAAAAGGCACAAACATATATGCAGCCTTGATACGATCGTCTTTGAGGGTGCGCTTTGCTCTAGGTAATTCCAAAGCTCGACATTGATAGAGGATCGAAATATTAAGTAGGTTTAGGGGTTGAGCGCAATCTTGTTCTAGCTGAGTAAAATCAAACTCGGCACCTGCCAAAGAAAGAGCTGTTGTCCCACCGATAGAATAGCCAAATAGCCCTACTTGTTGTAAATCAAGCTGATGATTAAAGCGATCGCGATTGAGTTGTTCTAGTCGATCCAAAATATAACTGATATCGATCGGGCGATCGATAAAATCTGTAGCATCAAAATTCTCTCGATATAACCCTTCAACAAAAGCTTTTTGACGATTGCGATCGCTTCCTGGATGATCGGGAATAACTACCCCAAAGCCATAAGAAACTAGATAATGTGCAAACTCTTCAAAGCGATCGCGTTTTGCCCCTAAACCATTAGAAACGACGATAATCGGTATATTACCAGTCTTATTTTGCGGTAAATATAAATCAGTAACCAAATTGCGATCGCGCTGACGATCATAAAAATTTAAAGTTTGTTTAGTCCCCTGATAGTTACCTGGCTGTAATAAGTCACGAAAATTAGGATTTTTCCGCGTATTTTTCTGCACAACTTCTGGTGACAAGCTGGCAATAAATTCCTCAGTGTCTTCTTCTGCGCGATCGATCTGCTTAACTAGCTGGAGTAATTCCCCCAAGTTGAGCTTTATATCCGTGGGAAAGCGTTGCAGAAAATCCACCAAGTTAATCCCCTCCGCAGACTGCGCTGTTTGCACCAAAGCTGCACGTAAACCATGAAAACCATTAATATAGCTAGGTAGCTGTATAATCTCCCCAATGCGTTGCAGCATCTTAATCCCTACCGAAGTGTGAGCATAACGATAGACCAACACAGGATCGACATCATAACTTTGTTGGAGAAACTTCCGTAGCTGCTGGCTTTGCTCTTCTGGTATATATCTAAAATAGTAATTTAAACTATCACTTACTTCTCCTGTCTCAGCAAAAGTTGCCAAATCTTTCACCTTAACCTTAAAACCCAACAAACTATAGTTAAAATCAATCCTTTCCGCAGAAATAGTCGATCGCTCCATAGCAAGTACACTAAATAGAGTGACAACTACCAACAGTAACCCAGATCCAACACCTCTAAAC